>JBAVMB010000571.1:0-6554 GCA_049689615.1 Allostellaceae bacterium | reverse complement strand
GTTGATCACCGGCGACGAGGAGGCGGTGGCGATCAACGGCACGCGCAAGATGCTCGAAGCGCTCGCCAAGCGCGGCGAGAAGCTCGATGCCTGCATCGTTGGCGAGCCGACCAGCCGCCAGGTGCTCGGCGACATGGTGAAGATCGGCCGGCGCGGCAGTCTGAACGGCACGCTGACCGCATTCGGCATCCAGGGTCATACCGCTTATCCGCATTTTGCCGACAACGCGGCGCACCGCCTGGTGCGGATGCTCGACGTGCTGACGCGCAAGCCGATCGACGACGGCAGCGCGCAGTTCGAGCCGTCCAATCTGCAGATCGCGACGATCGATATCGGCAATCCCGCGACCAATATTATTCCGGACCGCGCCAAGGCGGTGTTCAACGTCCGCTTCAACGACCGGTGGAGCGGCAAGACGATGGAATCCTGGCTGCGCCAGCAGCTCGACGCCGTCGGCGGCAAGTACGAGTTGACGATCCAGGTCAGCGGCGAGTCGTTCCTGGTGCCGCCGGGCGAGGTCAGCGACAAGCTTACCCAGGCGATCGAAGGCGTCACGGGCCGCCGGCCGGAATTGTCCACCGGCGGCGGCACGTCCGACGCTCGATTTATTCAGCGTTACTGTCCAGTGGCAGAATTCGGCCCGGTGGGCGAATCCGCGCACAAGGTTAACGAGCGCACGAGTATTAACGATATCGAGGCGCTGACGAAAATTTACTTGTCCTTCCTTGAACTCTATTTCGGGAAGCGGTAAAAAAATTTTAGACGAAATCGATTTAACTCGCCTTTAAGGGCTTAGCGTTAATTTTTCCAACCATGTCCAATCGTGCCTGGATGGGCGTTATCCGTCTGGCGCTCGCGGCTGCGTTCTGCGGCCTTGCGGGCGGCACGGCGCTGGCTGGCGATGAGCCGCCGGCGCCACACGGCGCCGTCACCGGCTTCATCGTCGGCATGCGCCAGTCGGTTTCCGAATCCGGCGCGCGCGTCCTCGACGAAGCCGAGCAGCTTTTGAACAAGCTCGATCTCGGCAGCGGATCGGCCGGCGATCTGCGCCAGGGCATCAGCACGCTGGCGCTCGAGGCGACGGATCACGTCGCCGCCCGGATCGCCAAGTTCATTCCGATCGGCGCCAATGACGACGTGCCCGCCAGCACCGTGAAACGGCCGGCTCGGCTCGGCTTGCAAGCGCTGGCGGTGGAGACGGTGGTGAGCGGTGGTCGCGGCTGGTCTATCGGCCATGCGCAAACCAATCTCGGCGCCGAAATCGGCGACGAGGCAGTCGATCCGGCAACCTTTCTGACCAGCAACATCAATCACGGTCCGGTCGTCGGCACCGCCCTTGCCGAACAATCGCTCGGCGGCCACGATGTCGAGTTCGGCCTGCCGCTGCCGGCGATACCCGACATGCACGTCACGGCGGCGCGTTACTGGTGGGGGGACCGTACATTCCTGCAATCGGTCGAGGGGTATCGCGTCGGCCTCAGCTACGACATCAATCAGCATCTGCGTTTCGAGGGTGGCCGCAGCGAAGACCAGGTTCACGGCGCCGGCGGCTTTTTCGGCCTGCACTATTCGCTGCCGCTCGATACCAAACGCCCGCCGGGCGTGATGCTGCGCTAGCCAGCGTCGGCGTAGACCACTTCAATCAGATAGAGGCCTTGTGCCGGCGCAGTCGGTCCGCCGGCACGGCGGTCGCGTGCGTCGAGCGCGCGCTTGACGTCGGCCGGCTCCCATTTGCCGGCGCCGACCAGCTTGAGCGTGCCGACCATGTTGCGCACCTGATGGTGCAGGAACGAGCGCGCCCGTGCCTCGATCCAGATCTCGTCGCCGGTGCGCGCGACGTCGAGCGCGTCGAGCGTCTTCACTGGCGATTTCGCCTGGCACTGGGTGTCGCGGAAAGTCGTGAAGTTATGCTTGCCGATCAGCACGCGTGACGCTGCCTGCATCGCCGCCAGATCGAGCGCCGGACCGATGTGCCAGACCCGGCTGCGTTCGAGCGCCGCTGGCGCCCGGCGGTTGAGGATGCGGTAACGGTAAATCCGGCGGCGCGCCGAGCGCCGCGCGTCGAACGAATCGGCGACGCGCTCGACCGCCAATACCGCGACCGCGTGCGGCTTGATGTGCTGGTTGAGCGCGCTGCGAATCACATCGGGCGGGCGGTCGCGTGCCAGGTCGAGATGCACGGTTTGCGCCAAGGCGTGCACGCCGGCGTCAGTGCGGCCGGCGCCGTGCACCGTGACGTGCTTGCCGCAGAGGCGCTCAACCGCGGTTTCCAGGATTTCCTGCACCGACAGGCCTTTTGCCTGGCGCTGCCAGCCGACGAGGCCGGTGCCGTCGTATTCGACGGTCAGCTTGTAGCGGGGCATGGCAGAACCGTACCGCGCGCCATCGCGTGGCCGCGCAGGAATGCTTCGGCCGCAACTACGGCGCGGCCGGCGCGCTGCAGTCGCGTCGGCCGTAACGCGCCGGTGCCGCAGGCGATCGTCAGCCGGTCGTCGAGCACTGTACCCGGCACGGCGCCGGCCGACCCATCGGCGATTTCGGCGGCGAGCACGCGGATACGCTCGTCATCGTGGGTGAAATAGGTGCCCGGAAATATCTCGAAGGCTCGCACCGCACGTTCGAGCTCGATTGCCGGACGGCGCCAATCGAGCGCGCCTTCTTCGCGTCGCAGCTTGCGGGCATAGGTCACGCCATCGGCGGGCTGAGGCTTCGGGTTGAGCTTGCCTTCGGCCGCGGCCGCAAGTGCGGCGACGATCAGGCGCGCGCCCAGCGCGGCCAGTTCGTCATAGAGCGCGCTGGCGCCCATTCGCGCCGGAATCGCCATTCGCTCGGCGAGCAGCACGGGCCCGGTGTCGAGGCCTTCGTCCATACGCATGATCGAAATGCCGGTCTCGCGGTCGCCGACAATCAGCGCACGTTCGATCGGCGCCGCGCCACGCCAGCGCGGCAACAGCGAGGCGTGCACGTTGAGACAGCCGAGCCGCGGCGCGTCGATCATCGTCTTGGGCAGGACCAGGCCATAGGCAGCAACCACCGCGGCGTCGACCTTCAACGCAGCGAATTTCTTCGCCGCTGCGTCGTCGAGATTCGCTGGCGTCTCGACCGGAATGGCCCGCGCTTCGGCCAACTCATGCACCGGCGCGCGCGTGACGCGATGGCCGCGGCCGGCGGGCCGCGGCGGCTGGGTGTAGGCGGCCGCGACACCGTGGCCGGCCTCGAGCAGCGCGCCGAGGATGCGCGCGGCGAAACCGGGCGTGCCCAGGAACGCGAGGCGCAGCTTGGCCGGCGGATGGGGCGCCATTGCGCCCTCAGGCGGGGACCGGCGACTTGAGACGCTTGGTCTTGCTGAGCTTGCGCAGGATGATGTTGCGCTTCAGCGCCGAGATGTGGTCGACGAACAGCACGCCGTCGAGATGGTCGATCTCGTGCTGAATGCAGGTGGCGAGCAGGCCCTTGGCTTCGAGCTCGCGGATCTCGTTCTGCTCGTCGAGATAACGCACGCGGACCGCCGCCGGCCGTTCGACATCGGCATATTGCTCGGGCAGCGACAGGCAGCCTTCGCTGCACATCACCTTCTCGTCCGATTCCCAGACGATTTCGGGATTGGCGAGCTTGACCGCCTGCGGCTTTTCGCCTTCGCGGGCGCAATCGACGACGACGACGCGTTCGAGAACACCGACTTGCGGCGCCGACAGGCCGATGCCGTCCGACTCGTACATCGTTTCAAGCATGTCGGCCATCAGCTTGCGCACGCGCCCGTCGACCTTGGTGACTGGCTTGGACTTGCGCTTGAGCCGCGGATCGGGTGCGGTGATGATCGGCAAAAGGGCCATGACGGCCATTTAGGTAGGACTTCGGGCCGAGTCCGTCAACGGATAGCTGGCGCCGGTCGGCTGGGCTAACATGCGGGCATGGAAGCGGTTTTGCTGATTGTTGCGGCGCTGTTGCTGGTCGGCTGTATCGGCTTGGCGCTGGCGCGCGAGCGTGCCGTGCGCGCCCATCATGCAGCTGAACGCGAGCTGGCGGTGGTACAGCAGCGGCTCGCCGAGGCGCAGAACCGTATGCCGGAATTCGAGCGCCTGCACCAGGAAAGCCTCCAGGCGGCGCAGGCTGCCATGCTCGAAACTGCGCAGTCGCTGTCGTCCAAGCTGCTCGACGACCACAAGCGCGAAAACGCCGAGGCGAAGAAAGCATCCGAAGCGCGGCTCAAGGAGTTGGCGCAGCCGCTGGTCGAGCATGCGACCAAGCTCAACGAGGCGGTTGCCGCGTTGCACAGCCAGATCCAGGACAAAGGCCGCACCATCGATACGGTGATGCGCGCGCTCTCGAGTCCCGGTGGCGCCGGCCAGATTGCCGAGGTTGGCCTCGCTAACACGCTCAAATCCTTCGGTCTCGAAGAAGGCCGCGACTATGCGTTGCAGTTCCAGGCGCCAGGCGAAGCGAGCGGACAGCGCTTGCGGCCCGACGCAGTGGTGTTCCTGCCCGGCGATGCCGTTCTGGTGATCGACTGCAAGGCGTCGAAGGCAGTCCTCGAGATCGCTGAGGCCGAAGGCGAAGCGGCTGAGGCTGCCGCTTACGCGCGGCTCGCGGCGACGATGAACCAGCATCTGCGTGCGCTGGCATCGAAGGACTATCAGAGCGCGGTGCTCGCCGCCTTCCGCGATGCCGGCCGCGCCGGCGCGGTCGACCGCATGCGCAGCGTCATGTACCTGCCGAGCGAGATCACGCTCGACAAACTGTGTCGCGCCGACCGCGACTTCCGCCGCAAAGCGCAGGACCTCAACATCATTCCCGCTGGACCCGGTACGCTGCACGCTATCGTCTCGTTCGCCGCCAGCGACATCCGCCGTCAGCGTCAGGCCGAGAACCAAGCGCGCATCGTCGAGACCGCTGGCATACTGCTCGACCGGGTGCGTGTCGCGCTCGAAGCTGCGGTCAAGGTCGGCAAGGGCATCGAAGCCGCGGCCAGCTCCTTCGCCGATTTTGCCAATTCGGTGAACCGGCGGCTGCTGCCGCAGGCCGGCAAGCTCGGCAAGCTCGGCGTGCAGACGCCAAAGGCGCTGCCGGCGAGCGTTCCTGCCTATGAGGTGCGGCGGCTCGAAGACGCGATCGACGGCGAGGCCGAGGAGATCGAGACACCGCCACGGCCGCGCCTTATTGGCGAATAGCGGTTACGGCTGTAGCGATTTGCGCGCGGCCAGCGCAGCGCTGAGCGTACCCTCGTCGAGATAGTCGAGTTCGCCGCCGACCGGCACGCCGTGCGCCAGACGCGAGACGTGCACCCCGGTCGCGGCCAGCCGGTCCATCACGTAGTGTGCCGTGGTCTGACCTTCGACCGTGGCGTTGAGCGCCAGAATCACCTCGCGCGCGTTGCTCTCGGCGACGCGCTTCACCAGCGGCTCGATACGCAGATCTTCCGGCCCGACGCCGTCAAGCGCCGACAGGGTGCCGCCGAGGACGTGATAAAGGCCGTTATAAGCGGCCGAACGCTCGATCGCCCATAGATCGGCGACGTCTTCGACGACGCAGATCAATCCCTGGTCGCGTCGTGGATCGCGGCATAGCGCGCACGGATCGGCGGTGTCGAGATTGCCGCAGCGGCTGCACGGCTTGACCTTCGCCGCGGTCTCCGTCAGCGCCGCGGCCAGCGGCTCCATCAAGCTCTCGCGCCGCTTCAGCAAGAAAAGCGCAGCGCGCCTCGCCGAGCGCGGGCCCAGACCGGGAAGCTTCGACAGCAGCTGGATCAGACGGTCGAGTTCGAGCACTTAGAACGGCAGCTTCATGCCCGGCGGAAGCTTGAGGCCGCCGGTGAGCTTCTCGGTTTCCTCGGCGACGTGGCGGTCGACGCGGCTTCTGGCGTCGTTGTACGCGGCGACCACCAGATCCTCGAGCACTTCGACTTCGTTGGGATCGACGATCGACTTGTCGAGCTTGATCTTCTTCACGTCGCCCTTGCCGCTGAGCGTCACCGTAACCATGCCGCCGCCGGAAACGCCGGTGACCTCGACCGCGGCAAGACGTTCCTGCATCTCTTGCATGCGCGCCTGCATCTGCTGCGCCTGTTTGAGCATCTGGCCGAGATTGTTCACAGGAAATCGTCTCCTTCGACCGGGTCTTCGGTGATGATGGTGTCCTCCGCAGCTTCCGCGGTCTCGCCGGACGTCGCTTCAGTGGCTTTCTCGCGTACCGCCTCGATCTTGGCGCCGGGAAAGGCTTCGAGCACAGCGCGCACCAGCGGATGGTTCGCGGCCTCGCTCCTGAGGCCGGCGGCGCGTGCCGTGTCGTGCTCGCGCAGCGTCGCCTCGCCGGGCTCGCCCGAGACGCTGATGATCCAGCGCCGGCCGGTCCATTCGGTCAGCAGCTGGCCGAGGCGATTGGGCAGTTCGCGCGGCGCCGCTTCGGTCGGTCTGAGCTCGATGCGGCCGACTTCGAAGCGCACCAGATGGACATTGCCGTAGAGATGACTGCGCAGCAGCGGCTCGCGCTTTTGCTCGAACAGCCGCACCACGTCGAGGAAGCTCTGCGGACCGGCCGGCAGCGATTCCGGCGAGGGC
>JBAVMB010000570.1:0-9089 GCA_049689615.1 Allostellaceae bacterium | reverse complement strand
CACGGATGCGACCCAAGCAGGAAACCGGTCTGAATGCCGCGCGCAGATATCGTGCATGCCGTCATTCGCCAACCGTGCCAACGCCGGCGATTGATCGGGCTGCGCGACAAATTCGATTGCCGGCATCGACAGCGTCAGCACCTGCTGATACTGCTCGAACTCGTCCATTATCTGGAGGCGCTTTTCCAGATCGTAGAGCACCGGAATGTTGGTCCAGCGCCGGATCGCATCCTTGCTAGGGACGATCTCGACCATCTTGTCGAAATACGGCTTAGGAAAGATGTGCGGGAAGATGTCGAGCTTCTTCATCGCGAGCGGCCGCCTCCGGTTGCGCGATACTATTCCGGCGGCGGCGCAGCCTTGTCCATAGCCAATCGCCGAAAGCGGCCGCGCAAATTGACATCGCTCCCACTTTGCCCATGATGGGCGGCCCATCAATGGGAGCGTTCGTGGCCGCCTTGGACGAGGTGATTGAGGACCTGGTCGTCGCCAATCGCATCCTTGCGGTGCAGGGCGTGGTCGACGGCTTCGGCCATGTCAGCGCGCGGCATCCGGATAAAGCGCAAGGCTATCTGCTGTCGCGGGCGCGGCCGCCCGAGTGCATCGAGGCCGCCGATATCATGGAGTTCGCACTCGGCGGCGAAGCGATCGACGCGCGCGGCCGGCGGCCCTACAACGAACGCTTCATTCATGGCGCGCTTTACGAAGCACGACCCGAGATCAACGCCGTCGTGCACAGCCACAGCCCGTCGGTCATTCCATTCGGTATCGTCGGCGAGATGCTGCGGCCGGTTCTGCACATGGCCGCGACGATTGGCGCGCGCGTCCCAATTTGGGAGCCGCGCGAACGCTTCGGCGACACCGACATGCTGGTGAGTGACATGGCGCAGGGCCGCGATTTGGCGCGCGCCGTTGGCGCCGGCACCGCTGCGCTAATGCGCGGCCACGGCTCGGTCGTTATCGGCCGCTCGCTGCGCGAGGCGGTTTATATCGCCGTCTATCTCGAGGTGAACGCGCACTTGCATTTGGATGCACTGCGCTTCGGCAAGCCAATCAATTTTCTGTCGCCGGGCGAAATCGAGAAGATTCTGGCGCGTCAGGCCAAGGGCAAGCCGGCAGAGGGTTTCGATCGGGCCTGGGAAGGCTGGTGCAACCGCGCCGGCATCACCTTCAAGCGGCGCGGTTAGGCGCGCTTATGCTGACACCGTCTTGACGCCGGGCCGCGCGAAATTCTTGTCCTGGTGGCCTTTGCCTTCGAGATCGCCGAGACCGAAAAGCCAGGAATACCCACCCTTCGGATTTGTCAGAATCTCCCAGCAATTGTCGTCGCAATCCCAGAAGTAGAAGCTGTATGTGCCGTGCTGGAGCAGCGGCGTGGAAATTTTCTTGAGCTTCCATTTGTCGGCCTGTTCGACCACCGTCTTGTAGGCGGCATCGACCTCTTCCTGGGTCTCGACATCGAGACCATTATGCGCCAGCAGATTCATTGGCTGCTTGGCCTTGCATTTCACCACGGCGATGGTGTTGTCGCCGCCGAGACGGATCATCAGCGAAATCGGGCTGGTGCGGACGACATCGAGGCCAAGAAATTCCTCGTAGAAGCGCCGCGAGAAATCGAGATCGGTCGATTCCAGGGTTCCATGCGAGAGGAATTTCAGCTTGAGCGCCGGCTCGGCCTTCGCGTGGGCGACAGCATGGTCCGACATCGCGTTCCTCCGTCCGAGCTTTTCGGGCCTTTGGGGCGCATTTTCGGCGAATTGTACAATCGTCAACCCCGGACGGACAACCCTTAGCGCAGCATCAGCAACCGCGTCGCAGCCGTCGCCGATGGCAGCACCACTCGCCCGATTGCTGGCGCCAGGTTAAGCGGTTTGAGGAACATTTTCAGTGCCATACCGTAAGGAAAGTATGTGCGACCGATCCTACGCACGCCGGTGCGGAACGTTTCGTAATCCGCCGGCCGGAATTCCGCCTCTGGATTGCTGACGAGAAAAACGTGCTTGAAGGCGATATAGGCGTCTTCCGTATCCACCTCTTGCGCGCGATCCCATAGCGTCTTCAGGACGGCGGCGCGCCCCGGATGCTCGCTCGCGCGATACCGGCGGAAGAAATAATAGAAATTTTTGTAGTGGCGGACCTCGTCGGCGGCGATGTTGCTCGCGATCTGACGCAAGATCGGTTCGGGCGCGGCCTCGGCCAGCATGCGGTAAAAGCTTGCGGTACCGGTTTCGACGACGCAGCGCGCCACCATCTCGAGTGCGCGCGTCGGCGCCAGGCTCTCGAGCGAACAACAGCACGAATATTCGGCGAAAAAGCCCGCATAGGCACGCTGCCAATCGAAATCCGGCCACACGGTTTCGACGTAACGCTTGAGCGCCGCGCCATGCTGCAGTTCTTCGGGTTCCCAGTGATGCGCGAGCCAATCGACCAGCTCGGGATCGTCGTGGAAATATTCGATCAGATTTTCGGTGTACAGGTCCGAGGTGATTTCGATGAACGACGCAGACGCGACGATCTGGAACAGCAATGTATCGTCCTCGACCGCGTCACGCGTGATATCGCGGTATCGGATCGCCTCCATCGACCAAGGAAGATCGGTTCTGCCATCGACGGCACAGCTGGTCATCAGTGGGCTCTCCCTTCCCTCTGTTTCTAGGGACGCCTGAAGGGTTCTCTCCCCCGATTCTCGCTATATGTACCTGGACTATATGCGTGTTAAGGTGAAAATGAAAAGTGGCGGCCCCGCACCACAGCTATGCGTGCCCCGTTCCGGCGTATACGCTAGCAGGTAGACCGCCCGATGACCGAAATCTGACAAGCGCGAGGCTGAAATGGCATTTGAACTTCCCCCCCTGCCCTATCCGATGAACGCGCTCGAGCCGCACATGTCGGCACGCACGCTCGAATTTCATCACGGCAAGCATCACAGGGCCTATGTCGACAATGCCAACAAGATGGTGCAGGACACGCCGCTAGCCAGTAAATCCCTCGAAGAGGTGATCCAGGCGACAGCGAAGGATGAATCCAAACAGGGCCTGTTCAACAACGTTGCGCAGATCTGGAACCACAACTTCTTCTGGAAGTCGATGCGTCCGAAGGGCGGCGGCCGGCCGACAGGCGATCTGGCGCGCGCGATCGAGGAAACGTTTGGCGCCTACGACAAGTTCCGTGAAGCCTTCAAGACGGCCGGCGCGACGCAATTCGGCAGCGGCTGGGCATGGCTGGTGCTTGAGGGCGGCAATCTCAAGGTCACGAAGACCGCCAACGCCGTCAATCCGCTTGTGCAAGGCAGCAAGCCGTTGCTCACCTACGACGTATGGGAGCACGCCTATTATCTCGATTATCAGAACCGGCGGCCGGATTTCATCGACGCCTTCATCGATCATCTTGTGAACTGGGACTTCGCAGCGGAGAATCTGGCGCGGGCGCGTGCCCAGCGTACCGCCGCCGAATAGCCGGAGGTGCAGCGCTGCGTGAGCGCACGACGGCTTCCATGCTCGGTCGTGCTGCTCGCCGCGCTGATTTCGGTGCTCGACGCGTGCGCGGTTCCCAATGTCAGTGGCACGATCGCCAAGGCACCACCGGGGCCGCAAGCCGTTGTTGGCGCGCACGGACCGCTCAGCGCAGCGCGTAGTCGGGAGATTCTCGATGCCTTGAAGCGCCAGTCGCCAAACAGCGACATTCTCGATCGCCACATTGCAATCGAGGAAGCGGTGACCGGCACGCCACTAATCGCCGGCAATCGCACCACGATCCTGCACGATGGCAATGCAACTTTCGCCGCCATGTTCGATGCGATCCGCAGCGCACAGCATTCTATCAACCTTGAGTTCTATACATTCGAGGACGTCGAAAGCGCAGGCGAGCATCTCGGCACCCTGCTCATCGCCAAGCGGCAACAGGGCGTTGCGGTCGATATCTTGTACGACAGCTATGGCTCAGCGGACACGCAACCAGAGTTCCTGAAATTTCTGCGCGCCGCGGGCTGTCTCGTGCTTGACTACAATCCAATTGATCCGTTGCGCGCACGTGGCGCCTATCTTCCAAACGACCGTGATCATCGCAAGCTCCTGATCGTCGACGGTCTTACGGCATTTGTCGGCGGCGTGAACCTGTACACCGGATATCAGGCGCACCCCCATAGTGAACTAATCGGTTCTGGCAGCGATTTCGGCGTTTTCTGGCATGACACCGACATGGAAATCGAAGGCCCAGCGGTCGCCGCTTTGCAACAGCTTTTTGTCGAACACTGGATCGATCAGGATGGCCCGCCACTCGACCAGTCGACGTTCTTCCCGCCGCTACGGCGCCAGGGAAATGAAGTGTTGCACGTGCTCGGCAGCACCCCCAGCCAACTGGTGCCCGCGTATTACGCCACAATTCTTTCAGCGATCACCAATGCCGAACAGCGCATTTGGCTTACCACAGCTTATTTTGTCCCGACCGACGACGAACTCGACAATTTAGAGAGCGCAGCCCGGGGTGGCGTCGATGTGCGGCTGATGCTGCCGAGTCAAAGCGACTCTCAGGCGGCCTTTGACGTCGGCCGTTCGCACTACGACGATCTCCTGAAGGCGGGCGTCAAAATCTATGAAATCCAGAACGAGGTCCTGCATTCGAAGACCGCCGTGATTGATGGCGTCTGGTCCGTGATCGGCTCGTCGAATTTTGATCACCGCAGTGTGCTGTTCAACGACGAAGTCGATGTCATCGTCCTGGGTCGCGCGACGGCTACCCAGCTTGAGGTCGAGTTTCAGGCCGACGAGGCCAAGTCGCGCGCGATCGACGCCACAACTTGGTCGCATCGGCCGCTCAGCGAGCGCGTCCGCGAGTTCTTCGCACGCATTTGGCAGTCCATGTTATAAGCGGCAGTCACACGCGGTGCGGTGTTCGGCTGTCTGAGCCAAAATTCGTCGATGACAATGGACATATTTAAGCGGGTAGGAAATTCCCGTGCTGGGCGCTGGCTGGGCGCCTGCTTGGTTAGCACCGTGGCTATCGGCTGGTTGGCCGGACCACGAGCGAATGCCACTGTTATCCGGCCGATCGAACCTGCTGCCATACAAAGAACACACGCGCTCCTAGCGCCAAAGCTCTATGCGCGCCGCATGTATGAGCGCCTCGCGGGGCCGCTGCTGTGCCGCGACAGCAGTAAGCTCCGCATCGGCATGGCCTCGTGGTATGCGGGCACGGCGAGCGGCGAGACATTCCGTGCCGACGGCTTGACCGCGGCATCGCGTAGCTTGCCTTTCAACCCGCGCATCCGCGTCGCCAACCTGCGCAATGGGCGATCAGTGGTCGTGCGCATCAACGATCGCGGCCCCTATGTGGGCAGGCGCATTCTTGATTTGACCGCCAAGGCGGCCGCCAAACTCGGCATGCAGATGTATGGTACCGCGCCCGCCTATATCGAGACCGTGGGCCGCGAGACGCGATCTGCCGCTACGGAGCCAATCGAATACGATTTGCGCTGATTCGGATTCTGCGCGCGGCCGCATGCCGTGACATTTCGCGTCGTAATCTCACTTTCGCCATATTTCATTCCCACCTTCCTTTGATCGACTGCGTGTGAGGCCTTTGCGCCTATTCCTTCGGTGCAGAGGGCGTGGGGTATTCCTGTGACCGAAGACGGAACGAGAACCGCAGACTGACGCTGTCAGTCAGATACCCGCGTTCCACCCCGGTGAAAAAAGTGAATCGATGGGGGCCATTGCGATGGACACGATTCTGGTCTCGAACCGCATTGCGGAGCCTTCGCGTACGGGCGCCATTCCGGGCGGCCTCGCGGCCGCTCTGCTGTCGGCGGTGAAAACGTCCGGCGCGACGTGGATCGGCGCCAGCGGCAAGTTTGCGGCGGCCGAAGATGGGCGTGTACCGACGCATTCGAAACGGCTCGGAGCCGGCACGTTGACGATGGTTGACCTGCCGATCACGGACTATCGGCGTTTCTACAATGGCATGGCGAACGGCGCGCTGTGGCCGATCCTGCACTATCGCGCCGACCTGTTGTGCTACGAGCCGGAGTTCGTCGCCTCCTATCGTGCGATCAACCGGATCATGGCCAACGTCGTGGCCGATCGCGCGCGGCGGGATTCGCTGGTTTGGGTTCACGACTACCACTACTTCATGTTCGGCGAGTTTCTGCGCCAGCGTGGTTTCGCCGGTCCGATCGGCTTTTTCCTGCACACGCCTTTTCCGACCAAATCGGTGCTGATCTGCCTGCCGGAACACCGCACGGTGCTCAAGGCGCTGTCGGCCTATGACCTCATCGGCTTCCAGACCGACGAGGATATGTTGCGTTTCCGCGACTATGCGACGATGAAGCTGTCGGCGACGCTAGTCGGCCCTACTGAGCTGCAATTCGGTGGTCGCCGCGTGCGGATCGGCGTTTTTCCGGTCGGCATCAATGTCGATTTCTTTGCCGATGCGGCGCACGCCAACATCGACAGCAATAAGATCAACCGCATCCGGCGCGGCCTGAATCAGGGCAAGATGGTGATCGGCGTCGACCGGCTCGATTACAGTAAGGGCCTGCCCGAGCGCTTCGCCGCCTACGAGCGGTTCCTCACCATCTATCCCGACGAGCGCAAGCGCGTGTCGTTCCTCCAGATCACGCCGCCGACCCGTCCTTCGGTCGACAGCTATCGGCGGATCCGGGCCGAATTCGCAAGCCATGCCGGCAATATCAATGCGCGCTTCGGCGACGTCGACTGGATGGTGTTGCGCTACATCAACGAGAGCTTCCCGCCCGATCAGCTCGCCGCGTTTTACCGCATCAGCAGAGTCGGCTGCGTGACGCCATTGCGCGACGGCATGAACTTGGTCGCCAAGGAATATGTCGCGGCACAGGACGCGGAAGATCCGGGCGTCCTGGTGCTGTCAAAATTTGCAGGCGCTGCCAAGGAACTCAGCGCAGCCCTGGTGGTCAATCCGTACGATACCGGCGAACTCGCGCAGGCGCTTTACCGCGCACTCTATATGGAACGCGGCGAACGTCTCGAACGCTGGAATGCCATGATGAAGATTTTGCGCGCAAACAATATCACGCATTGGTACGCGGGCTTCATCAGCGCGCTCCGCGACTCAGCGCTCAAATCGATACGGACGGCCTCACGCAGCGTCGCCTAAGAACTCGAGCGGCCGGCACAATCGCCGTAACAGTTCATGATGCGGTCGCTGGGCGCGGCTCGTGACCGGCTGTCAGATGCTCCCAGTCGGGCAGATGCATCGCGCGATGCCACTCCAGGCCATGGTTACGCGCAGAATCCGCACCGTCGAGAAGAGTCTGGAGTTGCAGCCGCGCGCGCGACACGCGGCTCTTCATCGTGCCGACGGCACAGCCGGCCATGGCGGCTGCCTGTTCGTAGGAAAATCCGCTGGCGCCGACGAGCACGAGCGCCTCGCGCTGCACGGACGGCAAGGTGTTGAACACGCCTTCGAAGTCGCGCATACGCATGTGCCATTCCTGGCCGCCGCTTACGGTCGTCGAGTCGCGTGCGACTTCGGCGTCGAGTTGCGTGATGCGGCCCTGGCTGCGCTTTTCGGTGAAATAGGCATTGCGCAGGATAGTCGTCAGCCACGCCTTGAGATTGGTGCCAGGCTGGAATTGATGGGCATGACCCAGGGCACGGACGACGGTCTCCTGGACCAGATCGTCGGCCAGCGTGCGATCCTTCGCCAACATGCGAGCAAATGCTCGGAGGTGCGGCAGATACGGGACGATATCTTCGGTGAGCCGTTCGGCCATCTTTCGCTCCTTGTCGTTGTGCGTCTCGTGTCGTGCACAGCACTCAAGGTGCGAAGAAATCGACTGGCGGACAATCGGGCAACACATGATATCACGAGATAATCACATGGATTGCATGATATTGCGGAACGCGTCCACGGTTTCGCCACAATCGACCGTGGTCTGCCGCAATCGCGTCGGTCATCTTACCGCGCTGTTGACATCACATCGGACAAGCGGAAATTTCCGGCCTATGCCCGAACACAAATCTGGATGAAATGGCACGACTTGCCATAATCTGTTGGACTGCATCCGGAGTCCCGCCGCAGCGGCGAAGAGCGAGCACGCCAAGCGAACACTATGCAACTGGGAGTCGTCGGTTTGGGCCGCATGGGCGGCAATATCGTGCGGCGCCTGACAGCGCGCGGCCACGAGTGCGTCATCTATGACCGTTCGCCGGGCGCCATCGCCGCCCTCGCCAAACAAAAAGGCGCAACCGGCTCGGGCGGCTTGCCCGATATGGTTCGCCGCCTGCAAGCGCCGCGCGCCATCTGGGTGATGTTGCCAGCCGGCGACGCCACCGAGCAGACTGTGACCGAGATCGGCACGTTGCTGGCGCCCGGCGATACGATCATCGACGGCGGCAATTCCTTCTGGCAGGACGATGTCCGCCGTGCCAAAGCGCTGGCACAAAAGAACATCCACTATGTCGACGCCGGCACGAGCGGCGGCATCTGGGGCCTTGAGCGCGGTTACTGCCTGATGATCGGCGGTGCCAAGGATGTGGTCGATCGACTCGATCCGATCTTCGCTGCGTTGGCGCCGGGCCGCGGGGACATTCCTGCCACGCCGCATCGCGGCGGATGCGACCCACGGCCCGAGCAGGGCTATCTCCACGCCGGCCCGCCAGGCGCCGGTCATTTCGTCAAGATGATCCACAACGGCATCGAATATGGCTTGATGCAGGCCTATGCCGAGGGCTTCGACATCCTACGCAATACGAACCGTGCGGATCTGCCGGCCGAACAACGTTTCGATCTCAACGTCGCCGACATCGCCGAGGTGTGGCGCCGTGGCAGCGTGATCTCGTCCTGGCTCCTCGACCTCACCGCGGCGGCACTGGCGGAGGACCCGGCGTTACAGGCCTTCAGCGGCTATGTCGAAGATTCGGGCGAGGGCCGCTGGACAATTGCAGCGGCGCTTGCCGCGGCAGTCCCAGCCGAAGTGCTTTCGGCGGCGCTCTACACCCGCTTCCGTTCGCGCGAAAAAGCAAGCTTTGCGGAAAAGCTGCTGTCGGCCATGCGCAAGGGATTCGGCGGCCACATCGAACAACCGGACAAAGGCTGATGGCGCGCGCAACCCG
>JBAVMB010000569.1:0-7843 GCA_049689615.1 Allostellaceae bacterium | reverse complement strand
CCCTGATCCTGCAGGCGATGGCCGCCCTCGCCGCCGGGAACAGCGGCCAGAAGCTCGACTGCGCCTATGTCTCGGGCGAGGAATCGCTCGACCAGGTGCGGCTGCGCGCACGCCGGCTCGGCGTTGCCGACACACCGGTGCGGCTCGCAGCGGCGACGTCGATCCGCGACATCGTGGCGAGCCTCGACCGCGCCGACGCACCGCAAGTGGTGGCGATCGATTCCATCCAAACCATGTATCTCGACAATCTCGACAGCGCGCCCGGTACCGTCAGCCAAGTGCGCGCTTCGGCGCAGGAGCTCATCCGCCTCGCCAAGGCGCGTGGCTTCACGCTGCTGCTGGTCGGACACGTCACCAAAGAAGGCATGATCGCCGGCCCGCGCGTGCTCGAACACATGGTCGACACGGTCCTCTATTTCGAAGGCGAACGCGGCCACCAGTTTCGCATCCTGCGCGCGGTCAAGAACCGTTACGGTCCAACCGATGAGATCGGTGTCTTCGAGATGACCGACGCCGGCCTCGCCGAAGTACCCAACCCGTCGGCGTTGTTCCTCGGCGACCGGCAACGTGAGGTGGCCGGCTCGGCGGTGTTTGCCGGCATCGAAGGCACGCGGCCGATGCTGGTCGAGATTCAGGCGCTCGTGGCACCTTCGGCCCTCGGCACGCCGCGCCGCGCGGTGGTCGGTTGGGACGGCAATCGGCTGGCCATGGTCCTGGCAGTGCTCGAAGCGCGCTGCGGCGTTGCTATCGGCGCCAACGATATCTATCTCAACGTCGCCGGCGGCTTGCGCGTCGGCGAGCCTGCGGCCGATCTGGCCGTGGCGGCGGCTCTCGTCTCAGCGCTGGCACACGAGCCGGTGCCGGCCGATATGGTCGTCTTTGGCGAGATCGGCCTGTCGGGCGAAATCCGTCCGGTGAGCCAAGCCGACGCCCGGCTCAAGGAAGCCGAAAAGCTCGGCTTCGCGACGGCGCTGATGCCCACGCGGCGCGGCCGCAAGGATCGTGCAGCGCCCGCCGGTGCTTTCAAGACGCGCGAAATCGCCCATTTGAAACATCTGCTCAGTCTGTTCGAGAACGCGCCGCAGACATTTCGGCGAGCCGGCAGCGGTGGCGGACGTTTGTGACCGGTTTCGATATCGCCATCATCGTTTTCGTCGGTGCCTCGGGCCTGTTCGCATTCTTGCGCGGCTTCATCAAGGAAGTGCTGTCGATCATCGCGTGGTTTGGCGCCGTGGTGATCGCGCTATATTCCGTCCCTTATCTGCGGCCATTCGCGCTGCGCTTCACGCCGAGCGACCGTCTGGCCAATGCGGCTTCGGCGTTCGTCGCCTTCATCGTCGCATTGATAATTCTATCGCTGATCACCGCGGCGGTCGCCAACCGCGTCAAGGACAGCCCTGCAGGCGGCATTGACCGGACTTTCGGATTCCTCTTCGGACTGGTGCGCGGCGCTTTGCTCGCCTGCTTGATCTACGCCGCAATGCTCGTCGTCATGCCGGGGTTTAAATCGTCGCCGCAATGGTGGGCGCAGTCACGCACCCGCCCACTGCTTGCCGCGGGCCTGTCGATACTGGGTCAGCTGGCGCCGGGATCGGACCATTCAAAAAATGCCCATGCGGTGGAGCAGCAGTTGCAGGATGCGCTGCACGCACTCAGCGTTCCCAAGGCGCCTCCGGAGCCGGAAAAGGACACTGCACCCAATTACTCGACGCAGGAGCAAAAAGAGCTCGACCGGCTCTTCCAACAGAATCAGGGCGCGCAAACCCGGGGCGGGCATTAAGCATAGCCGACGGCGCCCTGCGGCCCGGCCTCACCGGCTGCGACAACCCGCTCTGGCGGTCGCCGCCCAATCCGTGTAGAAGGCTGTGGGTCTCGACGGCGTCGGTCGGCGACACCATCTATGGCTTGCGGCAGCCGAATGGCAAGCGGCCGAAGCGCACATAAAGGCGGTAGCATGCTGAGCACCCACCCCTGGGACGACGACCATTTCCGGGAGGAATGCGGCGTATTCGGGATTTACGGGCATCCCGAATCGGCGGCTCTGACCGCGCTGGGCCTGCATGCCTTGCAGCATCGCGGCCAGGAAGCAGCGGGAATCGTCGCGTATGACGGCGAGCAGTTTCACGCTCACCGCGGCCTCGGCCTGGTTGGCGAGAATTTCAGCTCCAAAGAGGTGATCGCGCGGCTGTCGGGCCATTCCGCGATCGGCCACGTCCGCTATGCGACGACCGGCGAGGTCGCGTTGCGCAATGTCCAGCCGTTGTTCGCCGACTTCACCTTCGGCGGTCTGGCAATCTGCCATAACGGCAACCTCACCAACTCCTATCACCTGCGCAACCGCCTGGTGCGGCGCGGCAGCATCTTCCAATCGACCTCGGATACCGAGGTGATCGTCCATCTCATCGCCACGTCGCTCAAGGACACGGTCGAAGAGCGGATGGCCGAGGCCTTGCGCCAGGTCGAAGGCGCCTACTCGCTCGTGGCGCTGACGCAGCACGGACTGATCGGCGTGCGCGACCCACTCGGCATCCGCCCGTTGGTTCTCGGCAAGATCGGCGACGCCTACATCCTGGCATCGGAGAGCTGCGCGCTCGATATCATCGGCGCCACCTTCGTGCGCGACATCGACGCCGGCGAGATGATTGCCATCGGTCCCGGTGGCATCAAAAGCAGCAAGCCCTTCGACAATCCACACAAGCGCTTCTGTGTCTTCGAATACATCTACTTCGCGCGGCCCGACAGCGTCGTCGACGGCGTGAGCGTCTACGAGGCGCGCAAACGGATCGGTATGGAACTGGCGCGCGAGAGCGCGGTGCCCGCTGATATCGTCATTCCGGTGCCGGATTCCGGAGTGCCGGCCGCGATCGGTTACGCCGCCGAATGCCGGCTGCCGTTCGAGCTCGGCATCGTGCGCAATCACTATATCGGCCGCACTTTCATTGAACCCACCGACCAAATCCGCCATCTTGGTGTCAAACTGAAGCATAACGCCAACCGCGCCAGTATCACGGGCAAGCGCGTCGTGCTGGTCGACGATTCGATCGTTCGCGGCACCACTTCGACGAAAATCGTCGCCATGATTCGCCAGGCGGGCGCGCGCGAAGTGCACATGCGCATTTCCAGTCCGCCGACGACGCATTCGTGCTTCTATGGCATCGCTACGCCCGAACGCACACAGTTGCTGGCGTCGGCGATGGACGTGCAAACCATGGCGCAGCACATCGGCGTCGACTCCCTCGCCTTCGTTTCGATCGACGGGCTCTATCGCGCACTCGGCCAGGCCAAGCGCGACGCCAAGTCGCCGCAGTTCTGCGACGCTTGTTTCACCGGCGATTATCCGGTGCCGCTTGTCGATCACGACGCCGGCAAAGTATCAACCCAGCTTTCGCTGCTCGCCGAGACCGTCTAAGTGCCGGCACTGCAGGGTCGTCTGGCGCTGGTGACCGGCGCGTCACGCGGCATCGGCGCGGCAGTGGCGCGGCGCTTCGCAGCCGAGGGCGCACACGTCATCGCCGTGGCACGCACCCAAGGCGCGCTCGAGGAGCTCGACGACGCGGTACGCGCCGCCGGAGGTGCGGCGACGCTGGTGCCACTCGATCTGCGCACCTTCGACGCGATCGACCAGATGGGCGCGGCGCTTAACGAACGCTTCCACAAGCTCGACATTGTCGCCAGCTGCGCCGGCGTGTTGGGCAGCTTGTCGCCAATGGGCCATATCGACCCAAAGCTGTGGAGCGAGATCTTCGACGTCAACGTGACCGCAAATTACCGGCTGATCCGCTCGCTCGATCCGCTGCTGCGCCGGTCCGACAACGGCCGTGCAATCTTTGTTACTTGCGCCGCCAGCCGTGATTTAGCAGCGTTCTGGGGCGCCTACGGCGCCAGCAAGGCCGCGCTCGAAGCGCTGGTTCGGATCTATGCCGCCGAGGTTACACGTACGCCGGTCCGGGTCAATTTGGTCGATCCCGGTCCCGTGCGAACGCGTCTTCGGGCCGAGGCATTCCCAGGCGAGGATCGCGCGACGCTCAAGGCGCCCGAGGAGGTAACCGGGATTTTCGTGCAGCTGGCCGCGGCAGATTGTCCGCATCACGGCCAGATATTGGCCGCTTAAGCCGCGGCGTTGGCGGGCCGCCGCGTTGGCGTCGGTGCAACGACGCGATCCGGCGGTAGGATGACGCGTACCACCGTGCCCTGGTTGGGCATGCTTTCGATGACAAAGACGCCGCCGTGCAGCTCAACCAGCTTCTTGGTCAGTGGCAAGCCGAGACCGGTGCCGCCGCCGGTGCGGTTGAAGGCGTTGTCGACCTGACCAAACGGTTCGAGAACTATCGGCAGATCGGCCTCGGAAATGCCGACGCCGGTGTCGCGCACTTCGATGACTAGGCGGTCGAAATCGATCGAGGCGCGGACTGCAACCGAACCGCCTGACGGCGTGAACTTTACGCTGTTGGTCAAGAGATTGAGCACGATCTGACGCAACCGTCGCTCGTCGCCGCGCACACATTGGACTTCGGGCGCGATCACGCGGACCAGATTGATGTTCTGCGCCGTTGCGCGGCGCGCAACCATACGAACGCAGGAATCGATCAATTCGGTGACCTCGACCGTCTCGTCGGCGATCTCGAGGCGTTCGGCTGTGATCTTGGTCAGATCAAGAATGTCGTTGATCAGCTCGAGTAGGTGCCGGCCGCTGGCATTCAAATCGCGCGCATATTCGAGATATTTCTCGTTGCCGATCGGTCCAAGCACTTCACCGCTGATGATCTCGGAGAAGCCGATTACGGCGTTGAGCGGCGTGCGCAGCTCGTGACTCATGTTGGCGAGGAATTCCGATTTAGCGCGCAAGGCGGTCTCGGCGCGCCGGTTGGCCTCGAAAAGTCGGCTGACCAGTTTTTCCTTCTCCGCCTTGCTGCGGATAAGTGCAATCAACGACGCGAAGGAACGCCGCGCCATCAGGCTGAGGTTGAACGCGAATGCAAGATACAGCACGCCGAGTGCGATATGCGCCGGATCGCCGGCCGCGAACGTGACGACGATCAGCGGCGCAACCACCGGCCAGACGAACGCGTCGACCACCGGAACGTGCGCAGTGTAACCCGAGGCGATGCCACCGGCGAGGCCGGCGATGATGATCGGCACGAAGCTGTCGGTTGGCGCATGAGAGCGAAGCGCGACGGCCATTGCCAAACTGCCCCATTGGCAGCCGGTTGCGGCGGCGAAATAGGTGACGCGGCGAATCCATTGCTGCGGCTCGAAATCGTCGTCGTGTCGATGCCGATGATAGAGCCGCCACAGCACAATGCGGATGATGCAGATGCCGACAATCGACACACCCCAGCCGAGGAAGATCGGCGTATCGAAGACGAGTGACAGCACGCCGATCGCCGCGAGAGTCACCAACAAGTTGGTGGCGACCGGCCACGGCGACGAATACAGCATGTCCGCCAGTTCGCATTGGATGGCGGCAGTCTCGGCGCGCGTCGCCGGCACGGCAGCGTCCGTGTTGGCGTCAATGGTCGCAGGTTCGCGTGTCAGCTGAGCGGGAATCATCGCCAAGAGTCTAATAACGATGTCCTAATAGTTTCCTAGACTTTGGCTGCATATGGCTCAAATACGCGCCACAACAAGACGCCTAAAATGCCGTCGAATAATTGTGTCAGCTGGCGTCGAACTTAACCCGCCGGATGGAAAATCCCTGGCGCAAAGGCGATACGCTGTTGAGCTTGCTTCATGCGGTCGGTCGGGCCGATGGCAATTCCCCACTGATCCATCCGGCCCGGCGGCCAGGCCCAGTCTTCTGGACCGCGTGGCTTATAGCTTTTGCCGATGCGGGCGATCTCTGCGGTGTATTCGATGACCACCTCGTCCGGTCCAACGAAATAAGCAAACACGTTGTTGCCGGGACCGTGCCGGCCGACGCCCCATTCGATGGCGAAACCGCTCTCGCGCAGGCGACCGGCGCCACGCATGACGTTGTCGATATCGGGCATCTCGAACGCGATGTGGTTGAGCGTCGGTGCCGTACCGCGCGCGAACGCCACCACATGATGCTGCCCGTTGCAGCAAAGGAAAGTCATCGCCCGCGTCTGGTCGATAATCCGAAATCCGAGGTTGTCGACGTAAAACGCGCTGATTGCGTCGACATCGGCGGAATTCAGAACGACATGGGTGACACCGATTGGCCGGTCTGCGCGCGTGCCGGCATCGGCGTGACGTTTGTCACTGGTGATGACGCGCATCGTCCGGCCTTCCGGATCCTTGAACGCGAAGCCGTAGCCGCCACCTGGCTCGTTGATCGGTCCTGGCTTTTCAAGTTCGGCCAGACCTGCCTTCTTGAGGCTGGCGTTGATGGCGTTGACCTCGGCTTTGCCAGCCGCCGTCAGATCGATGCGCAACAATTCGGCGCGCGGACGGGCGTGCAGGCCTAGAACATGGTGATACGGCCCAGTGCCACGCAGATAGACCGAGCCGGGATGCTCAACGACCGGCGTCAGCCGCCAAATATCCGTGTAGAAGCGCGCCCGCGATTTCAGGTCGGTCACACCGAGATCGACGCTGCGCAGGCCATCGACGGCCCCACCTTTGGCGGTCGCCCGTCCGGTTGACCCGGATTTGCCCGGCGATTTCAGCGGCTTGGCCATTTTCCTCCACGGCGCCGAAGCCCCGACGGCGCGCATCACGTTCGCACAAGAGGCGCTCGCCTGTCGAGACTCCGTGTCCAGAATCCAGATTTATCGCTTTAGTATCATAGTATTACGACCATTTGTTCGGCGGCCACGCGAGCGCCGCTAGGAATTGCCGGCGAACGGATTCTGGCCTTTGCGCAGCATGAGCCGCAACGGCACACCTGGCAGGTCAAATTGATCGCGCAATAGGTTTGCCAAGTATCGCCGCCAGCTGTCTGGCAGGTCGCCCGGCTTGGAAGCGAAAAGCGCGAAAGTCGGCGGCCGGATATTGACCTGAGTCATGTACCGGAGCTTGAGCCGCCGACCGCCCACTAGCGGCAGCGGATGGCGCTCCTGCGCCCGCGCCAGGAGACGATTGAGCGCGCCTGTTGGCACGCGGTGATTCCAGGCGGTATAGGCTTTGAGCACCGCCGGCAAGAGCTTGGCGACGCCGGCTCCCGTCGCCGCAGATAGTGTCAGCGGCTCCAGGCCGGCCAGTTGCGGCAGTGACTCGGCGATGCGCTCGGCAATATCGCCGAGCGTCTTTTTCGGCATGGCGACCAAGTCCCACTTGTTGGCGGCAAGCACCATCGCACGCCCTTCATCCGCAATCAGGCGCGCTATCGCCAGATCCTGGCGCTGTACGCCCGCAGTTGCGTCGACCACCAGCACGACCACCTCGGCGAACCGAATGGCCTTAAGCGTGTCGCCGACGGCGAGCGTCTCGGCGCCTTTGGTAACCTTCGCTTTACGCCGCAATCCAGCGGTGTCGATCAACTTGATCGGCTGCCCGCGCCATTGCCATTCAATTGCGATCGCGTCGCGGGTGACGCCGGGCTGGGGTCCGGTGAGTACGCGCTCTTCGCCAATCAGCCGATTGACCAGCGTCGATTTGCCGACATTGGGACGGCCAACGATGGCGAGTTGCAGCGCCGACGCGACTTTCGGTATTGCCTTGGCGGCCTCGTCGCCGACCTTGGCCGGCGCGTACGGCAGCAGCGCATCGTAGAGCGCTGACAATCCCTCGCCATGTTCGGCCGATACTGGCACGGGCTCAGCAAAACCAAGCTCGAAGGACTCAGCCAGACCGGGCAGCGCGCGGCCTTCGGTCTTGTTGGCAACGAGGACCACTGGCTTGCCTTGTCGGCGCAACCAGCGGGCGACATCGCGATCGAGCG
>JBAVMB010000568.1:0-3097 GCA_049689615.1 Allostellaceae bacterium | reverse complement strand
CCGCGGAACGGAACAAAACCTGCTTGTGTGCCATCGTCGGCTATCTCTTTCGGCCGTGCTTTTTTGCCCGTGCCATCTGTGCTCGGGTAGCAACTTTGCCTCGTGGCGCTCTTTTCACGCGACGTCTGACTTTTACCGCGGGACGACCATTCTTCTTCCTCGATGGTCCATGCTTGATATGAATACGCTCGACGCCACGCTTCGGAGCGTGTTCCTGCGCCCATGCCAGGGCGACCTCAAAGCCGACGGGTTCTGCGAACACAAGTTCATGGTTGATGAGGCCCGTCGTTTCATCCTGCCAAAAATAAGTCACGGTGCTTTCGGGCTCGCCATCGATGTACCACGTATAGACAACCAGCGCCGGAGGCGACGGCGCGAAGACTTCGATGTCCCCAAGCTCGACGGTTGACCAAGGCAGCAATGTCACCATGAGGATACCCTCCATCAGCTGCAAAACCGTATCGACGTGCGTGGTTTCGTTCGTTGATATGGATCAAGGCCCGGACACTGTCATGCATACGCCACATGTTAGGAGGCCAGTTCGGCGTGCCGCTGGTGATTCGCATTGCGACCGGTTGTTCGCCACCAGCCCGTTCGCCGCCTTGACGATGAGTCCGCTTGCGTTGCGGTCAAGATGCTGCGCGGCGCGCGCTCGGAAACCAGCTGCCTCGCGCTCAGGAGGCTCGTCTGCAAAATATCCTCTCAGAAACGGACGGCGATCCCGGCAGCTTTGCACGTAGGGCTTACTGCGATCGCCGCCAACAGAGCGAAACCGAGCGCGACGGCGATGCGCCAGAGCGGCGCGACTGGCACAACGAAACCGTGCAGTCACGCGCCCACGCGCCGCCACTCGCCGGCGATGCTCCCCATGCTAAACGACATCGGCCGATATCCGTATTTTCTGGCAAATCACAGGGTTTACTTTCAAGCGGCCAGCGGTCAGATGCCTTGATCTAAATCACCTGGATGGCATTGCGATTGGTCGCGCGCCGCCTCGGATCTCGGTCGCCGTTCGGGCGATTGGTCGCTTCGGCTTTCGGGAACTGCTTCCCGACCTGAAGCGGCTTCTCGACGAAGATCTTGCACGCTTGAAGAATGGGCCCGATACCCACATGCGCTATGGGAATCAGTACTGAGCAGCGTTCGTGCGCCTCGGCGATGATAAAGTGGCGGAAGTTGCGTCGGAATATCTTGAGGATCGCGTATTTGGTGTAGATGCATCGTTAATTCTAATGGCGATCAGCGACAAGCAATTGAATCTACCTGAACCAACCTTCCACCAGCGATGCCTGTCCCCCTCCTCTCCCCGTGCGGACGCCAATGAAATCAAACATCTGGGTGAACATCATCGGTTGGCGCGGACAGCGTACGGCAAAAATACGGCATAACCGTCGTCGGACTGCCCACCTTATATATTGAGACGCGTCAAGTGAGGCTGGGGTGGCTCCTCTCCCCCGCATACCTCAAAGCCAGATTTAGTCAGAAACCCGCGAACACGTGACAGCATGACAAGGCGTCAACGGTTGCGCCCCGGGAGCAGCACATAAGGATTGGGTCTGTCTCAAAAATCCAACAATGGACGCAGCAGATGTGCGTTATCGAATTGTTGGCCAAGGCCATGAGTCTGAGTTATACGGGAAAATCACTCCGGGACGTTCGCAGCATCACAGACGACATGCGGATAGATATTCACAGATCTGCGTGTACTATTGCGTGTACTATAAGGCATTCGCTATACGCCGCACCGAACTGAGGAAGTTAATCCGGCACTTCCGCATTCTTAACCGCGACCCGTCTCACGCCAGATGACACGAACAGGACCAGACACCAGGCTGCTGCCGCAGAGACCGCATAAGAAAGTTCGGAAGCAACCGCCGCGCCGGTCGCGCCATAACGCGGCACGAGAAGTGCGCACAGCACGATGTTGAGCGGTGGCACGGTGCATTGCAATAACGTACGCAGCCCGACATGGTGGCTGGTTACAAGCACGTCACCCGCAAGATAATAGAGCGCACAAAATACCGGCAGTCCTGCTAGGACCGCCATCGTTTTGCCAGCGCCTACGTACCCGTGGCCAAGAAGGTCGGGTGCAACAGGAGCCACTATGAGGACGCCGAGGCTGCCGACGAAGCCGAGCGCAACCCCGACCGGGAGCACGCGGACAGCAAGCTTGAGGCTCTTGTATGCACCAGCCGCGCCAAGTTCGAAAAATTTGGCGTATGTCGCGTACATAAGGGCGCGTATCGGGACGAATGCTGCATCGACGATTCGCGCCGCAGCCCCATAAACTCCAGCCGTCGAGAGGTTGGAAAAGAGGGCGACCACGGCCTTGTCGATGTTGCCGAGCGCTACGAACACGGCAAACTGGAGCGAGAAATGAAACCCATCGCGCCAATCCTGCCACGCGACATTCCATTTCGGAGGGCCGAGGTCTCGGCGGACCAATAGCAATGAGATGATCGCGTAGAATCCGGAGGCCCCACAGTAATAGGCGGCCCAGGATCGCGCGTCGTGATTCGTTGCGACGGCCATCCAAAGCACCGCACCCGCGAGTCGGGCTCCACTAAAACCGATATTGAGCCGTGCGGTTCCCATTGCCTGATTGACGGCTTGATAGCATGCGGCACCGAAAACATTGACACGGAAGAACGCGATATCTGCCAATGCCATGTAAAGGATAAGACCGCGAGAAATTGATGGATGGACGAAGAATGGCACGATCAAGAAAGCGCTAAGCACAAGAGGCGGAGCCGACAAACCAAGAAACACGAGCCCGCTACCGAAAGCCTCGCCGAATGCCGACGGAACACGCGCAACAGTCTTTACGATGAGCTGATCGGCTCCCCAGCCTGAAAACGCGCTGATGATCCAGACCCATGCGCCGACAGTGACGAAGGCGCCAAACTGCGCCGCCCCCATGACTCGCGAGACAATTAGAAAGGTCAGCATCTGCAGAAACAGACGCGCTCCCATGCCGACCATCATGATTGTCGTGCTAGTGACGATCTCGGAATTAGCGCCGCGCGCAATCAGCGAGCGGATCGGTAATTTGAGCATTCTCAATCATATTGAAAAAGTCTTGCGTTCGATATCTTCG
>JBAVMB010000567.1:0-7504 GCA_049689615.1 Allostellaceae bacterium | reverse complement strand
ACGCTGAACTGCACGCGGATCCTATACTTCGCGGATATTTCTAAAATTCAATCGAACTGCAGCTCGCGCTCGCCGAGCGATACGAAATGGGACACGATCGCCGTCCGTGTCACATCTCTGAGACAGTTGGGCTGCCAGCGCGGCGCGTTGTCCTTATCGACGAGCGCCGCGCGAATCCCTTCGAAGAAGTCGTGGCCGGCGAGCATGTGCCGCGTCAACCGGTATTCGAGCGTGAGCGCCGCCTCGACGCTCATGCCGCGGCCAAGGCCCAATTGGCGAAACGTGATCATAAGCGACAACGGCGATGCGCGCGCCATTGCCGCGTGTGCTTCGTTCACCCAATCGGCAGTCTCGCGCGCGAGCGCCGCCATGATCGCTTCGACCGACGGCGCCGCGAACACGCGATCGATGTGTTGTTGGATTGAGGCCAACGGCGGGGCTCCCGCATTATTGGCAAAGCGCGTTAGCACGGCATCCACCTGCGCACGTGCCTCGCCTGTCCGCCATCTGGTTGCGGCCAATGCATCGATCAACGCCGACAGTTGCGCGCTCGCGACATAGTGCGTCGCGAAGCGGCAGTAGCACGCGTCGGCTGCGCCAATGCGCCGGCCAGTCAGTGCGAGATAAAGACCGATGTGCCCGGGACAGAGATTGAGAAAACGGCTGGCGCCGACGTCGGGAAAGAGTCCGATTTGAACTTCGGGCATGTCGAACAGCGTCTTCTCGGTCGCGACACGATGCGAGCCATTGACCGAGATGCCGGCGCCGCCGCCCATGACGATGCCGTCCATCAGCGCGACGTACGGCTTGGGAAAGCGATGGACGTGTGCGATCAGCGAATATTCTTCGCGGAAGAAGTCGGCGCTGTCACTGCTGCCTTTTTGCCGCGCGTCGTAGATTGCGCGTACATCGCCGCCGGCACAGAAGGCCCGGCCGCCCTCGCCCGTCACCACGATGGCGTGCACGGAAGCGTCGTTGCCCCAAGCGACGAGTTGCGGCGCGAAGCGGCGATACATGCCGAGCGAAAGCGTGTTGAGCGCCTTCGGCCGATTGAGCCGCACGATACCGATGCCGCCGCGGCGTTCAAAGATGATCTCGTCGGAACTCACAGCGCGACCGGACGCTCGGCGAATGACATGGCCGACGGATGATAAAAGGACGGCGCCGCGCCTTCAACGCAGCGCCGCCTGAAAGGCACCCCGCCAAAGCGGGGCGTTAACGCTCGAAGGCAGTCACTAAATTAGGGCTGAGCGACATGCCAGGCGCCGTTGGCAAAGCCGTCACCCGTCATATCGCCCGGCTTCGTGTCTTTCATCCAGTTGTACAACGGATGGCCTTTGTAGGCCCATTGCTTGGTGCCGTCGGCACGCGTCACCACAGTCCAGTCACCGGTCGCCGCCGCGCTCGCCGGCGCCATCAGCGGTGGCCAGCTGCTGGCGCAGGCGCCATTGCAGTTCGACTGCGTCGCGGTGTCCTTGGCGAAGGTGTAGAGCATCATCTGCTTGCCATCGACCAACACCGGGCCTTTGTCGGTATTAGCGGCCGAGGCTGGCGCCATGTCGGCTGCGAAAGCCGGGGCGATGCCGAATGCCATGACGGCCGCGATCAAACACACTGAACGCATGCGAACCTCCCGTTAGTGGTGGCTGAGCCCATCGAGCGCGTTCACGCGCGTGCGGTCAAACCACGAGTTTGTGAGTAGGCGGCTGTATACGGCCGCGCGGCCTCGCAGCGTGTCGCCGAAACTCGCTACACTGTCGTGATGAACCCACTCGCTGTCGCGCAATTGCTGATTTTGCTGGCGGTAGCCAACGGCGCTCCGGTGATCGGTCGCCGCCTGCTGCGCGACCGCTGGGCGTGGCCGCTGGATGGCGGAATCAGACTCTCCGACCGCCAGCCGATCTTCGGCGCGTCTAAAACCCTCCGCGGCATCGTGCTGGCGCTGGTCGCCACCGGAGCGATCGCACCGCTGATCGGCCTTACGCCGACGATCGGCGCCACGGTCGCGGCAGTTGCGATGGCCGGCGATCTGCTTTCAAGCTTCGTCAAACGCCGGCTCGGCCTGCGCCCCAGCAGCCGTGCGGTTGGCCTCGATCAGGTTCCGGAATCGCTGCTGCCAGCGCTCGCGTGCTGGCACACGCTGATGCTCGATGTCGCCGACATCGTTGCGGTGACGGCGATTTTCTTCATCGGCGAAATCGCGCTTTCGCGCTTGCTCTATCGTTGGCGCATTCGCGACCGGCCGTACTAGGTCAAACGCAGTGCAAATGATGCAGAGTGATTTCCGGCGGACAATTGAAGCGTACCGGCACGATCGACGACCCGGTGCCAACCGACGTGTAGCCGGCCATCGTGTGATAAGTCCAGGCGCCGGCTCCAAATCGCCGCGGCAAATTTGAATCGAGCGTGATCGGAATGCCGCCGGGCAGACAGATCTGACCGCCATGGGTGTGACCGCACAGCAATAGATCGAAGCCCGCATGCGCCGCCTGGCGATAGATCTCGGGCGTATGCGACAGCAGGATCAGATATTCGTCGTGCGGCAGCCGTTCGGCCGACTTCTCGATATTGTCGACGCGGAAATAGTGCGCGTCGTCGATGCCGGCGAGATGGATGCGGCCGCCGTTGCGCTCGATTGTCTCGGCTTCGTTGAGTAGCATTCGGATTCCCATCGCTTCCATTCCCGGCACCATGAGAACCGTGTCGTGGTTGCCAAGCACGCCATAGACCGGCCCCTTGAGGCTCGCTTTGACGCGTTTCAGATCTTCGAGCGTTGGCGCAAAGGGCCCATAGGTTTTGCCACGGAAGTCGCCCGTCATGACGCTGACGTCATAATGCAGGTCTGCGACCAGCTCGGTCACACGCCGCATCGCGCCGGCGTTCATGTCGACATGCATGTCGCTCAGGTGAAGGATGGTGAATCCGTCGAACGCTTTGGGGAGCTTGGAACTGCGCACGACATTGTGCCGCAGCCGAACGCGGGCCGTGTTGCGGTGGCCGCGGCTATATAGGCCCGACAAACGCAATGCCGTTCGGATCATCGAATGAGCCGAGTACCAGTTCTCGATGTGAAAGAAGTTGAGGCCACCGCCGAAGACGCGGCTTTCGTGATCGGTTTCGATGCCGAGACGCTGGCGCGCATGCAAGCGGCCGAGGCGCCGCTCAAGCTGGCTTATGACCTCGCGATCCACCGGTCCACTGGGCATCTGTGACGCGCAGCATGAGCGTTGCCGGGGCGACGGGTCAAGCCGCGCCCTCTGGCCTCCCGTCGCGAACTATGCGATTCTGCGCGTCGATGGACGACCAACCGCGCCGGACCACTGCCGCTGCACAAGAGCGGCGCTCGGGCGAATTCCCACGGGTACGCTTGCGGCGCAACCGCCGGCGCGCTTGGTCGCGCGAGCTCGTTGCCGAAAACGTGCTCACCGCAGGTGACCTGATCTGGCCCGTGTTCGTGCACGAGGACAAAGCCGCGCGCGCCCCAATCCCGTCGATGCCTGGGGTCGACCGGTTGTCGATCGCGGCGTTGACCGTCGAGGCTGGCAAGGCCAAGGACCTGGGCATACCGCTCATCGCACTGTTTCCGGCGACGCCATCGACACTGAAGACGCCGGACGGCGACGAAGCGTTCAATCCCGAAAATCTCGTCTGCCGCGCGGTGCGTGCGTTGAAGAAGGCGCATCCCGATCTCGGCGTGATGTGCGATGTCGCGCTCGATCCCTACACCACGCACGGCCACGATGGGCTGGTGCGCGACGGCGACGTTGCCAACGACGAGACCGTCGCGGCGCTGGTGCGCCAATCGCTGGTGCAGGCTGAAGCCGGCTGCGACGTGATCGCGCCGTCGGACATGATGGATGGCCGTGTCGGCGCGATCCGCGATGCGCTCGACCGCCTTGGCTGCGCGCACGTGCAGATCATGGCCTACGCCGCGAAATACGCTTCGGGTTTCTACGGCCCGTTCCGCGATGCGGTCGGCTCCAAATCGTCGCTCGGCAACGCCGACAAGCGCACCTATCAGATGGACCCGGCGAACGGCGACGAGGCGCTGCGCGAGGTCGGGCTCGATATCGCCGAAGGCGCCGACATGGTGATGGTGAAGCCGGGCATGCCTTATCTCGACGTGCTATGGCGGGTGAAGGAGCGCTTCAAGCTGCCGACCTTCGCCTATCAGGTGAGTGGTGAATACGCGATGCTCAAGGGCGCGATCGAGCGCGGCTGGCTGGACGAGAGTGTCATCATTGAATCGCTCTTGGGCTTCAAGCGCGCCGGCGCCGACGGCGTGCTGACCTATTTCGCGCTCGAAGCTGCGACGCGACTCAAGGCCGGCTGAGCCTTTCGAAGAACCGCGCGATCGCCAGATCGTGCCACGCGGCTTCATCGCTGCCGTGGAAGCCGACGTGACCGCCGCGCGGCGTCAGAACCGCGTGAAGATTGCGATGACTCTGCCAATCGAAGTCGCGATAGGGCTCCGGTGGAATCCACGGATCGTCGAGCGCGTGGACGATCAAGGTCGGCATCCTAATCCCGGCGAGAAATCGGCCGCACGACGTTTGCGCGTAGTAATCGCCCGCGCCATCGTAGCCGGCGTGCGGCGCACTGTAGACGTGGTCGAATTCCCAGACGCTGCGCGTGCCGAGCACCGCGCGGCGTTCGGCGGCCGATAGCTCAGCGCCCGGCGCAATTGCTTCGGCCTTCATGTAACGCAGCAGATAGCGTTGGTACAGTGCATTGCGCCAACGGTTGAGCCGCCGCGACGTACCGGCGAGATCGAGTGGCGCCGATACAACGGCAGCAGCGTCGACCTTCGCCGCATCGCCCTGCTCGCCAAGATATTTCAGCAGCAGATTGGCGCCGAGCGAATAGCCAACGGCGACAACGCCGTTCACCGTCAGGTCTGCCGGCAATGATTCAAAGACCTGCGCGAGATCGTCGCTGCTGCCGGCGTGGTATTGCGTCCGGCAATGCGGCCGCGAACAGCCGGCGCCGCGCAAATTGAGGCGTAGCACCGAAAAGCCGCGGTCACGAAAATGCGCTGCGCTCTCGCGCATGTAGAAACTGTCTTCGACGCCGGTCAGGCCGTGCACCAGCACGATCAGCGGCAAATTCGTGGCCGGCATCGCGCGGTTCACGATCGCCGCCAATCGATCGCCGCTGTCATCGGCGAGCGGAAAGTACAGCCGCTCGCCGACACGGCCGTCGAGCGCACGGCTTTTGACCACGACCGAGCGGATGGTCTGGAGATCCGGCCCCCACCACGGCAGGCGCGGCCGGAATGGCGGCAGGCCGTCTAGGACAGCTTCAGCCATGTCAGCTCGTGCTTGTTGTGGTGTAGATGCAGCAGGCGCGCGCCGGGGATCTGCGCAAAGCGGCGCGCGGTGTCAAAGTCGGTCGCGCCCTGGAATTTCACGGTACAGACGAAGCGCCGCACGGTTCCAGCCTTCATCCACTTCTCGACCATCGTCAATAGCCGTGCCGGATAACATATCACATCGGAAAACAGCCAATCGACCGGGCCGACCGACTGTGGCTCAAGCGCAAATGCGCTCTGTTGCACGACCGCGACATTCGGCAGGCGTGCCACTGATGGCGCGAGTGCAGCCTTGTCGACGGCGGTCACGCGCGCGCCCAAATGCGCCAGCACCCAGCTCCAGCCGCCCGGGCTCGCGCCGAGATCAAGACAGGTCTCGCCCGCACACGGCCGCTCGCCGATGAGCGTGAACAGCTCCCACAATTTCAGATACGCACGGCTCGGTGCGGTTTTGTCCTCGACGAAATGCGCCTCGCCGTTCGGAAATGGGCTCGAGCAGTGCGGCGCCGCGAGCAGCGTATTCGCGTCGAGCAGCGTCCAAGAACCAAGGGGCGCGGTCGGCGCCGCATCACCGAACCGCACGGGCTTGGCTGAAACCTTTGGCAGCTTGTCCATGATGAGGACGGCGCGGCGATGATGCGCGGTCGGATAGAGCGCCCAGTTGCGCTGCATTGCGCGCAGCTGTTTGGCGGCGTCGCCGATGGACGTTATGGACAAGCGCCGCGGCGCGTCCCAGACATTGGCGACCCACGCGATGGGCCGCGGCGGTCCTTCGGCGATCACCAACCGGCCATGGGTTTCGCGCACGGCAGCACAGAGCTCGTGCTTGAGCTCGGCGACGAAACCCGCCGGCGCGAGATAACCCGTCTCAGCCACGCAGGAAATCCCGCACGCAACCAATTTGATCGGGCATCGTCAGCGACGGCGCGTGGCCCATGCCGGCGAATTCCACGAACTTGGCGCGCGGGCCGCGGCGGGTCATTGCCTCGGCGTCGGCGCGGCGCAGAATGTCGCTGTTGGCGCCGCGCAGCACCAATGTCGGACAGGTCATCGTGTCATAGAGGTTCCACAGCGAGATGTCGCGGACGAACCAGCCGCGCTTGAACGGCACCGCGATTTTCGGATCGTAGTTGAATCCGAACGAACCGTCGGACTTGCGCCGGGCGCTCTGCTCCGCCATGCGCCGCCAGGTGCTGTCCGGCAAGTTGCCGAACTCCGCAAACACCCAACGCAGCGTCGCTTCGAGCGCGGCGATGTCGATGAAGCTCGGATCGCGGCCGACATAGCGGCGAATGCGCTTCAAGCCACGCTTGGCGATCAGCGGCCCAACATCGTTGATCACCAGCTTGCGGATCGGATTTCCCCGCTGCGCCGCCAGCGCCATGCCGACGATGCCGCCCATCGAGGTGCCGACGATGTCCACTTGGTCGACGCCGAGCCGTGCGATCACCGCCGCCGCGTCTGCGGCATAGGTTTCGGTGACGTAATCGTCCGGATGGCTCAGCCACTCGCTCTGGCCGCGGCCGGGAAAGTCGAGTGCGACGACGCGAAACTCGGTACTCAAGGTCTCGGCTAGGACATCGAAATCATGACCATTGCGCGTCAAACCGTGAAGGCAAAGGACCGTCGGCGCGCCGGGTGGGCCGGTCCATTCGTAATAGGCCAAGCGGTGAAAGCCGTGGCGGCCGAGACAGGCAAGCGTATGCGCGATCATGGCGCCAGATTGCGCCGTGAGTGTTCGTGCGATCAAGGATTGGACGGCGGCGGGCGGCTGGGCTAAGACGACCACGCGGATCAGGTTCGAAGGTACGCAGCACAATGGCCGGTAACGGACCGCTTCACGGCATCACGGTTCTCGATCTCTCGCGCATTCTTGCCGGCCCCTATTGCACCTTCCTGATGGCCGAACTCGGCGCGCGCATCATCAAAGTCGAGGCGCCGCCCAAAGGCGACGACGCGCGCGAATACGGTCCGTTCCGCGGCGGCAAGTCGACCTATTTCTCGTCGATCAATCGCGGCAAGCAATCGATCGCGCTCGATCTCAAGAATGTGGCCGACAAACACATCTTCGAGACGCTGCTCGGCAAAGCCGATGTGCTGGTGGAGAATTTCCGGCCGGGCACGATGGAAAAGCTCGGCTACGGCTGGATCGATCTGCACCGGCGCTATCCCAAATTGATCTATGCCGCCGCC
>JBAVMB010000566.1:0-2144 GCA_049689615.1 Allostellaceae bacterium | reverse complement strand
GCGCCCGGTGCGCGCGAGCCAATCGATCTCGTCCGCCGAGAAGCGCAGCTCCTCGAGAAAATCGAGCGCCTGTTCCAAACCCGCGGCGATAAGAAATCCCCGTCGCGGCGGCAGGCTCCGGAAAAAGAACTCGAACACCGCCGTCTTGGTCTCACCATGATCCACATAAGCCTGCATCATGTTGAGGTGATAAAGGTCGGTGAGCAGCGCGCTTGTCATACCATCCAAATTACTCAAGCGACCAAAAGGCAGAATGCTTATTCGTCCAATAACGGCTACATCGCCAATTCCGTTTCGGCCGCGCGCTCTCTCTTGGGCTCGGGAATCTCAGTCATCGTGGCTTCCGTCAAGAGGAGAACGCTGGCGACCGATACGGCATTCTCGAGAGCAATCCGGACGACCTTCGTCGGGTCGATGATGCCGGATTCGACGAGGTCGACATATTCCTTGCGCCCCGCGTCAAAACCGTAATTGCCTTTCCCTTCGAGCATGCGAGCGACCACGACGCCGCCGTCAATTGCGGAGTTCTCTGCGATCTGTCGGGTCGGCGTCTCAAGTGCGCGCTTGAGAATCTGCACGCCGGTACGCTCGTCCCCCTCGCATTTCATTTCCTCTTGCGCGACCGCGTCGACGCAGCGCAACAGTGCCAATCCGCCGCCCGGAATGATTCCCTCTGCAACCGCCGCCTTGGTGGCACTAATGGCGTCGTCGAGCGCCTCTTTTTTCGACTTCATCTCGGCTTCGGAGGGCGCGCCCACGCGAATGACGGCCACGCCGCCTGCCAATTTCGCCAGACGCTCCCGCAGCTTTTCCTTGTCATAATCGCTGGTAGTCTTCTCAATTTCGCGCCGGATCTGTTCGATGCGGCCGGTGATTTGCTTCCGGTCGCCGGTGCCGCCGATGATCGTGGTGTTGTCCTTGTCGACCACTATGCGCTTGGCGCGTCCAAGTTGCTCGAGAGTTGCATGCTCGAGCTTGAGGCCCAACTCGTCGGAAATCACCTGTCCGCCGGTCAGCACCGCCATGTCTTCCAGCATCGCCTTGCGGCGGTCGCCAAAGCCCGGAGCCTTGACCGCGCAGCTTTTGAGCCCTCCATGGAGCAGGTTGACGATCAGGGTCGCGAGCGCCTCCCCTTCAATGTCCTCCGCCACCATCAAGAGCGGTTTTGCCGCCTTAGCGATCTGTTCCAGCAACGGAATAACGTCTTTGAGAGCGCTGATTTTTTGGTCGGACAGCAAGATGAGGCAGTCCTCCATCACGGCCTCCATCTTCTCCGGATTGGTGATGAAGTAGGGTGACTGGAATCCCCGGTCAAATTGCATGCCTTCGACGACGTCAAGGACGGTTTCGGTCGTCCTTGATTCCTCAACTGTAATCACGCCGTCGTTGCCGACCTTGTCCATGGCTTCTGCAACAAGTTCGCCGATCGCAGGATCGTTATGCGCCGAGATCGCGGCAATCTGTGCCTTCTCTTTACGCGTAGCCACCGGCCGCGAGAGAGCGCGCAATGTTTCGATCACGCGCTTGAGGGCGCGGTCTAGGCCCCGCTTGATATCAATCGCGCTCGCACCAGCGACCACGTTTCGGATGCCGTCTGCGAAGATTGCATGGGCCAGAAGCGTGGCTGTGCTCGTCCCATCACCAACCATATCTCCTGTCTTCTCGGCCGCTTGGCGGAGCATCTGCGCGCCAAGATTCTCCTCGGGGTCCTTGAGGTCAAATTCCTTGGCGATGGTGACGCCATCGTTGCACACGAGCGGCGTCCCCCACTTCTTTTCGATAAGGACCGACTTTGATCGCGGCCCCAATGTCACACGGACGGCATCCGCAAGTTGCGTCGCGCCGCGCAAGACCTTTTCGCGCGCCGCGGAACGGAACAACACCTGCTTGTGTGCCATCGTCGGCTACTTCTTTCGGCCGTGCTTTTTTGCCCTTGCCATCTGTGATCGGGCAGCACCTTTGCCTCGTGGCGCTCTTTTCACGCGACGTCTGACTTTCACCGCGGGACGACCATGCTTCGTCTTCGATGGTCCATGCTTGACATGAATACGCTCGACACCACGCTTTGGAGCGTGTTCCTGCGCCCATGCCAGAGCGACCTCAAAGCCGACGGGTTCTGCGAACACAAGTTCATGGTTGATGAG
>JBAVMB010000565.1:0-9741 GCA_049689615.1 Allostellaceae bacterium | reverse complement strand
CGATCAGCAGCGCCTTCTGTTCGCCGGTGGAGCACAACTCGGCCGCTTCGCCGGTGCCGAGATGGCGCGCCAGCAGGTCCGAGCGGTGTGGACCGGTCTGGGTGACGCCGCTGTCGCGGTCGAGACCGCGCGAATCGTGCAGCGCCGCGCGGAAAGTCTCTTCGGCGGCCAGCGCCGGCATGCGGCCGAGCCAATGCTCGACAGCGCCTTCGATCGCCAGGCCGACGCGCGGGAACGGCCCCGGCGCCTCGGCGCAGGCGGTGGCAAGACGGGTGACGGCTTCGAGCCGCGCCGCGGCGAGTGCGACGCCGTTTTCAGCCATGATCTCTTCCAGCGCCTTGAGCCAGGATGGGTCGGCGGTACCTTCGCGCAACAGGCGGGCGCGTTCGCGCATCGCACGCTCGTAGGCAAGGAGGCGCGACCAGTGGCCCGGATCGAAGCCGGTCACCAGACGGTCGAGGAAGCGGCGTCGGCCGGAGGCGGCGTCGGCAAACAATCGATCCATCCGCGGCGTCAGCCAGGCAACCGCGAGGCGCTCGGACAAATCCTGCTGGCTTTTGGCCGGCACGCCGTCGATGCGCACGTGGCGGCGCTCGCCGCTCTCGCTGTTGGCATCGCGGCCGGTGCCGACGTCGAACTCGCCGGCGGGACTGGTCACCGTCGCCGCCAAGGCCCAGGCATGACCGCCGCGACGGTCGATCTCGCTGAGCTTGGCGCGGCGCAGGCCCTTGCCCGGCGCCAGGAACGACAGCGCCTCGAGCAGATTGGTCTTGCCGGCGCCGTTGGGTCCGACGAGTACGACCGGATCAGGCTCGATCGCCAGCCGTACGCGCGCATAGCCGCGGAAGTCGGTCAGCACCAGGCGCACCACGGACATCGCCGGCGCGGTGGCCGCCCGTGTTGCCGGCTTCGCGAAGGGAACCACCCGGTCGGGCGTCATACCCTCGCCTAGACGCGCATCGGCATAAGGACGTAGAGCGCGCTGGCGTCGGTGGCGTCACGCACCACCGTCGGCGAGGCGGCGTCGGCCATGACGAACTTGGCGCCTTCGCCCTCGATCTGCTCGGTGATGTCGAGGAGATAGCGCGAGTTGAACCCGATCTCGATCGGCGAGGCACTGTAGCGCACCTCGATTTCCTCGGACGCGGTGCCGTTCTCGGCGCTGGTCGCCGACAGCGTCAGGCTGTTGCGCTCGATCGCCAGCTTCACGGCCCGGCTCTTCTCGCTCGAGATCGTCGCCACACGGTCGACCGCGGCGGCGAACGACTTGCACTCGACTTCGAGCACCTTGTCGTTGCCGGTTGGAATGACCCGGTCGTAATCAGGGAAGGTGCCGTCGATCAGCTTCGAGGTCAGCACCGTGTTCTCGCCGAAACCGAAGCGGATCTTGGTGTCGGACAGCGACACGGCGACGTCCTGGTCGAACTCGTCGAGCAGCTTGCGCAGCTCGTTGACCGCCTTGCGCGGCACGATGACGCCCGGCATGCCGGCGGCGCCGTCCGGCAGCGGCAGCTCCATCCGCGCCAGCCGGTGGCCGTCGGTGGCGACGGCGCGCAGCATGCTGACGTCGTTGCTCTTGGCGGCATGGAGATAGATGCCGTTCAGGTAATAGCGCGTCTCTTCGGTCGAGATCGCGAACCGGGTGCGGTCGATCAGCCGCTTCAAATCGGCAGCCGAGATGGTGAAATTGTGTGCCAGGTCGCTGCCCGACATGACCGGATAGTCCTCGGCCGGCAGGCAGGCGAGGGTGAAGGTCGAGCGGCCGGACCGGAGCGTCATCTGGCCCTTGTCGGCACCGATCTCGAGCGCCACCTGCGCGCCTTCCGGCAGCTTGCGCGTGATGTCATAGAGCGTGTGCGCTGGCACCGTGGTGCCGCCGGTCTTGACGCCTTGCGCGGGCACCGAGGAAATCATCTCGATGTCCATGTCGGTCGCCGACAGCGCCAGCTTGCCGTCGGCTCCGCGCAACAGCACGTTCGACAGGATGGGTATGGTGTTGCGCCGCTCGACCACGCTCTGCACGTGGCCCAATGCCTTGAGCAGAGCGGCGCGTTCGATCGTCAGTTTCATGGGTGGTTGGCGTTCGTCCGTTGTAGCGGCTTTTCCTCGCGCCGAACCGTCTTTCCGGCCCGACACCCCGCTGCGTCCGAACTCTGCGCGCCTCGCAACGCGCGCCGAAAACGACCGCCGAACGGGAAAAAACTATAGCACAGGGGGAGTCGAGCGTATACCGCGGCGGGCCCGCCAATCGCATCGCCGAGTCGCTATTTTCGACTGGTAGATCAGATAGTTATAAAGAGCGCACGGTGCCGGTTGCGGCTCAATTTTCGAGCATGCGGCGGAGCAGCTCGATGTCCTCGGCCAAGGTCGTATCGGCGGCCTTCAGCTCCTCGATCTTGCGCACCGCGTGCATCACCGTGGTGTGGTCGCGGCCGCCGAACTTGCGTCCGATCTCGGGCAGCGAACGCGGCGTGAGCTGCTTGCAGAGATACATCGCCACCTGCCGCGGCCGCGCGACGGCGCGGGCGCGCCGGGCCGAATGCATGTCGGCGAGGCGGATATTGTAGTGCTCGGCGACACGCTTCTGGATCTCGTCGATGGTGACGCGCCGGTCGTTGGCGCGCAGCAGATCGTGCAGCACTTCCTGGGCGCCTTCGAGCGTCACCATGCCGCCGGTCAGCTGGGTGTGAGCGCTGATCCGATGCAATGCGCCTTCGAGCTCGCGGACGTTGGAGGTGATCTTATGCGCGAGGAATTCCAACACCTTCCCGGGCACCGGCAGCTGCGTCGTCTCGGCCTTGGCCTGGAGAATGCCTAGGCGCAGCTCATAGGTCGTCGGATGGATATCGGCGACCAAACCCCAGCCGAGCCGCGATTTGACCCGCTCCTCGATGCCTTCGAGATCCGACGGCGACTTGTCGGCGGAGATCACGATCTGCCGGTTCTGGTCCACTAAGGCATTAAAAGTATGGAAGAATTCTTCTTGCGTCGCATCGCGGCCGCCGATGAACTGGACATCGTCGATCATCAGCACGTCGACCGAGCGGAACTGCTCCTTGAACGCCATCGTGTCCTTGAAGCGGATCGCGCGGACGAACTGGAACATGAACTTCTCGGCCGAGAGGTAGATCACCTTGCGGTGCGGCGCACGGGTGCGGATATGCCACGCGATCGCATGCATCAGATGGGTCTTGCCCAAGCCGACACCGCCATAAAGGAAGAGCGGATTGAACGGCAACTGCGGGTTGCCGCCCGAGCGCACGCCCGCTTGCGCCTCGGCAACCCGCCGTGCGGCCGCGTGGGCAAGCTCATTGGGCTTGCCGACGACGAAATTCTCGAAGGTGAAGCGCGGATCGAGCGGCGCGCTGATATCCTTCTCTTCGGCGGCGACGACCGCGCCAGGCTCGGCGCTATCGCCCGCCGACGCGGCCGGATCGGCTTCGATCGGCTGCGCCGAGGTGCGGCCGGTAACCAAGATCTCGACCGCGGCGATGGCGTCGTCTTCGTCGTTCCACAGCGCGCGGATGCGATCCGAGTAATGTTGGCTGACCCAATCGCGCAGGAACCGGGTGGGCACGCCGATCCGCACCCGGCCCTGGTCGATGCCATATAGGGTCATCGACTTCAGCCAGGCACGATAGGCGGCATCGCCGCATTCCTCGCGCAAGCGTCCGCGCACGCGCGCCCACTGCGACTGGACGTCGCCTTTGCGGCTTGCCGGCTCGTTCACGCCTGCCACCGGAGGCTCAGGCGGTCAAACGCCTGCGCTTTTACGTTCTGTTGCGTCGAAGCTGCCCACGTCGGCGCCGACGCTCCTGCTTGATCCGTCACCACGCCCCCCAAGGAACCAAAAAACGCGAACGTGCGCCGTTGTCGGAAGAGGCCTTCTTTCTCTTCCGGCGCTACCCTTTAGACGCAACCTTGAATTCGAAATGCGAAGCCGGCGCGTTGATCGCCGTGATGTCGGCGGGATTTTTCCGTTCTTTCGGAAGCGCTACGCCCGACATCATGGTGCGACGATCCCCAAAACATCTTTCACTGCGACGGCGCAACCAAACTCTACCGAAGGCCGACACAGAAAGGCAATACGGCCGACATGCGAACGCAAAAATATATTTTCGCATGCGGCAGAACGGTCACGGCGATCAGTCTTTGAGCGATTTGATGCGCGCGGACAGCCGCGAGATCTTGCGCGCCGCCGCGCTCGACGTGATCACGCCCTGCTTGGCGCCGCGTTGCAGCTCGGGCTGCGCGACAACGAACGCTGCGCGCGCTGCTTTCTTGTCGCCTGCGGCGAGCGCCGTCTCGACAGCCTTCACGGCGCTGCGCATGCGGCTCGCGCGAACGCGATTGACCGCCGTGCGGCGTGTGATTTGCCGGATTCTTTTTTCCGCGGATTTATGGGTCGCCATGGCTGGCCTGCGCTTTCACTTGTCGTGTGAACTGGATTGTAGAGAAGCGGCGCTTATAGCTGCCGCGCGGGCGACGCGTCAAGGCGCGCGCGGCAGCGGCGTTCAACGGTTGCGAAAATTTGGCTTGCGTTTTTCCACGAACGCCAACATCCCCTCTTTCTGATCCGCAGTCGCGAACAATGCGTGGAACAGGCGGCGCTCGAAGCGCACACCTTCGGCGAGCGTCGTCTCGTAGGCGCGGTTGATCATCTCTTTCGCCATTAGGACCGATGGCCGCGACAGCGCAGCGATCTGCGCCGCCATCTTGACGGCTTCATCGACGAGTTTCGCTGCCGGTACGACCCGCGAAACCAGGCCGGAGCGCTCGGCCTCGGCCGCATCCATCATGCGGCCGGTGAGAATCATATCCATCGCCTTGGCCTTGCCGACAAAACGCGTCAGCCGCTGCGTGCCGCCCGCGCCAGGCGTGATGCCGAGATTGATTTCGGGCTGGCCGAATTTGGCGGAGTCCGTGCAGATGATGGTGTCGCACATCATCGCCAGCTCACAGCCGCCGCCGAGTGCGTAACCGGCGACCGCGGCGATCACCGGCTTGCGGCAAAGAGTGACCCGCTCCCAGCTTTTGACGAAATCGCCGACATAGACGTCGGTGAACGACCGGCTTTGCATCTCCTTGATGTCCGCGCCGGCGGCGAAGGCCTTGTCGCTGCCGGTGAGGACGATGGCACCGATTGTGTCGTCGGCTTCGAAGGCGTCAAGCGCCTGACCGAGCTCGCGAATCAGCGCGTCGCACAAGGCATTGAGCGCCTGCGGCCGGTTCAGCGTCACGAGACCGACGGCGCCGCGGGTCTCGACGAGGATGTTCTCGTAGCTCATACAAGCCTCCGTTGCTCATTGCGGCGCGATCGTGAAGCCGACCGTCAGGTCGCCATCCGGCCCGCGGAAATCGAGGCGCAACCGCTCGCCGGCACGAGTCCAGCTGGCCGGCGTGCCGGCGACATGCTGCCAGCCGAGCTGCGGCAGGGTTTGGCTGTAAAAGCGTGCCACAGCATAGCGCGTCAGCTTGCCGTGCGCCGTGCTTTCGACGATGCGGCCTTCCGGCTTGTCGAACACGACCGCCGAACCGGCGACAGATTCGAGCCCCGCCATCAGCGGCAAGTCTTCCGTGCCCGGCACGAATCCGTCGGCGTGCGCCGCCAGCGGCGCGGCAATCAGCACGAGGACGAAAAGCAGTCGCCGCATTCGGCGCAGGGTAGACTCAACGCTGCCGCTTGGCACAGTAAAATGTCGAACGCCCCGACTGCACAATCCGTTTGATGCCGGTGCGGCAATCGCAACCCGGACAGCGTTCGCCTTCGCGATCGTAGACGGCGAAGTGGCGTTGGAAATTGCCGAGCTCGCCCGACGCGCTGACGTAATTGCGCAGGCTCGAGCCGCCGACCGAAATCGCGTGATTGAGCACGCGCCTGATCGCCTCCGCCAGCCGCGCGGCGCGTTCGCCCTGCACCGTGCGCGCCAGCCGCTTGGGTGCGAGGCCGGCCCAGAAGAGGCTCTCGCACGCATAGATATTGCCGATCCCGACGACGACGCGCTGATCGAGCAATGCCGATTTGATCGGCGTCTTCTTGCCCGCGAGCAGCCGCGCCAGCATCGCACCGTCGAAAGCCACCGCCAATGGCTCGGGCCCGAGGTGCCGGAACAATTGATGCCGCGGCAGTTCGTCCGCGCGCGCATAGTCGATAAGGCCGAAGCGCCGCGGATCGTTGAACCGCAGCTCGATCGCATCCTCAAAGACAATCAGCGCGTGGTCATGCGGCTGCGGCGGCGCTGGCCGCGCCGCATCGCCGAGCGTCAATCGCCCGGACATTCCGAGATGCACGATCAGCACGCCGTCGTCGTCGAGATGCAGCAGAATATATTTGGCGCGCCGGTCGACGCGGTTGACGCGCCGTCCTTCGACCTTGGCCGCCAGACCTTTCGGGATCGCGCGCCGCAGATCGGGACGACGCAACGTCAGCCGCAGCAGCCGCTTGCCCTCGATGCGGGACTTGAGGCCGCGCACGACGGTCTCGACTTCCGGAAGTTCGGGCATGGGCTGGTCTCGCAGGAGGGCGGCGGCTATGGTGCCAAGATGGCGGCAAAAGAGACAGCGGATTTCGGCTATCGCCGTGTCGCGGCGCGCGAGCACACGCGGCTGGTGTATGACGTCTTCGCGCGCGTCGCGCAGCGCTACGATCTGATGAACGATTTGATGTCGGGCGGCATCCACCGGTTGTGGAAGGCGCAAATGATCGAGCGGCTCGATCCACGGCCCGGCCAGATCCTGCTCGACGTCGCCGGCGGCACCGGCGACATCGCCCGGCGTTTCGTGACGCGCGCCGGCAGCGGCGGCGCCATCGTCTGCGACATCAATCGCAGCATGCTGGAGGCCGGTCGCGCCCGCGGCCTGGATATGGGTGACGGAGGCGCGCTCCACTGGCTGTGCGGCAATGCCGAGGCGCTGCCGATCGCCAGCGCCAGCGTTGACGCCTACACCATCGCGTTCGGCTTGCGCAACGTGACCCGCATTCCGGTCGCCTTGGCCGAGGCGCGGCGCGTACTGAAGCCCGGCGGACGCTTTCTCGGCCTTGAGTTCAGCAACGTCGAACGGCCGCTGCTGAAACGCGCCTACGATCTCTATTCGTTCACGGTGCTGCCGCGCCTCGGCGCCGTGGTGGCCCGGGACCGCGACGCCTACCAGTACCTGATCGAAAGCATCCGCCGCTTTCCCGACCGCCAGCGGCTGGCGGCGCTGATGCGCCAGGCGGGCTTAGAACAGGTGACGGCTCGCCCGCTGAGTGGCGGCATTGCCGCAATCCACTCGGGTTGGCGGCTTTGAGATTTGAAATCACACTGCCGATAGAGTAAATTATTCCGTTATTCCTCATTCTGGTGTTGGAAAGCCGATGCTGCACGGACGCCGCATCCTCCTCGTCATCGCCGGCGGCATCGCCGCCTACAAGAGCCTCGAGCTGATCCGCCGCCTGCGCGAGCGCGGTGCGACGGTGCGCTGCGTGATGACCGCAGCGGCACAGCGCTTCATCACGCCGCTGTCCGTCCAAACCCTGTCCGGTGATCGGGTCTACAGCGACCTATTCTCGCTCACCGACGAGAGCGAAATGGGCCATCTACGGCTGTCGCAGGAGGCCGATCTGATCGTCGTGGCGCCGGCGACCGCGGACCTGATCGCCAAGCTCGCGGCAGGCCTGGCCGACGACCTGGCTTCGACCGTGCTGATCGCCAGCAACAAGCCGATCCTGCTGGCGCCGGCGATGAATACCCGGATGTGGGCCAATCCGGCGACCCAGAGCAACTTTTCCGTGCTCGAACAACGTGGCGTGACGCGCGTCGGTCCCGAGAGCGGTCCGCTGGCCGAGGCCGAGACCGGCCTTGGCCGCATGGCGGAGCCGACCGCGATCGCCGACGCGGTTGAAGCGCATTTTGTCGCCCATGCGGCGCTGCGCGGCCGCAAGGCGCTGGTCACCAGCGGCCCGACCGAGGAAGCGATCGATCCGGTGCGCTATATCGCCAACCGCTCCTCAGGCAAGCAGGGGCACGCGATCGCCGCGGCTATGGCCCGGTTAGGCGCCGATACCGTCCTGGTCTCGGGTCCGACGCGCGAGGCCGATCCACCGGGCGTGCGCGTGGTGCACGTACGGTCGGCGCGCGAGATGCTGAGCGCGTGCGAAGCGCAACTGCCGGTCGACGTCGCCGTCTGTGCCGCCGCAGTTGCCGATTGGCGCGTCGACGCCGCGCCGCAGAAGCTCAAGAAAAAGGGTGCGCCGCCGACGCTGACACTGGTCGAGAACCCGGACATCCTGGCGACCCTGGCGCACGCCGCCAACCGCCGGCCGCGGCTGGTTGTCGGCTTTGCCGCCGAGACCGAGAACCTGGTTGCCGCCGCGCGCACCAAGCGCGCCACCAAAGGCGCCGACTGGATCCTGGCCAACGACGTTTCAGCGGCAACCGGCGTTTTCGGCGGCGACGCCAACGAGATCCATCTCGTCGACGATCGCGGCACCGAATCCTGGGGCCGGCTGAGCAAACGCGACGTCGGCGATCGGCTGGCCGCGCGCATCGCCCATTTCTTCGACCGCAAAGCCGCTGAATAGGCTGCGCGTCATGGTTAGACTCACCAAGAAGCTGCTGTTCGCGATCGAGGCGGTGCTCGACATCGCCTACAACGCCGGCTCGCTGCCGGTGCAGTCGGGCGAGATCACGCGGCGGCAGGGGATTCCGCGCCGCTATCTCGAACAGGTGCTGCAGCAGCTGGTACGCGCGGGCGTGCTGTCCGGCGTGCGCGGTCCGCGCGGCGGCTATCGCCTGGCGCGCGAACGCCGGCGCATCAGTCTGGGCGAGATCGTGCGTGTCGTGCAGGCGCTCGACGGCGCCGAAGACCCACTGGCGGAAGACGGCGGTGCCGAGCTCGGCCATCGCGTCGTGCGGCCACTGTGGCAGGAGCTCAACGGCGAGGTGATGATCCGGCTCGACGGCATCACCATCGAGGATCTGTGCCTGCGGGCGCACAAAATGGGCGTGCCCGGCGAATACGGCGCCCGTCTCGACTTTTCCATCTGAAGGAAACCGTCATGGCGCGACCCGAGCCCAAGCCGATTGCGACCGCGATGGCGCCGGCATCGTTCCGCGGCCGGGTCTATGACAGTATCGTCGAGACCATCGGCGCGACGCCGCTGGTGCGTCTGTCCCGCTTTGCCGAAGCGAACGGCGTCAAGGCGGAAATCCTCGCCAAATGCGAGTTCTTCAATCCGTTGTCGTCGGTCAAGGATCGCATCGGCGCGGCGATGATCGAGGCGGCCGAGCGCGCGGGCCTGATCACGCCGGGCAAGACGGTGCTGGTCGAGCCAACCTCAGGCAATACCGGCATCGCCCTGGCTTTCGCCGCCGCCGCCAAGGGCTATCGCCTGATCCTCGTCATGCCCGACAGCATGTCGGTCGAGCGCCGCCACATGCTGAAGCTCTTGGGCGCCGAAATCGAATTGATGCCGGCGGCCCAAGGCATGCGCGGCGCCATCGCCCGCGCCGAGGCGCTGGTCAAGAAACTCGGCGACGCCTTCATGCCGCAGCAATTCAACAACCCTGCCAATCCTGCGATCCATCGCCAAACCACCGCCGAGGAGATCTGGCGCGACACCGACGGCCGCGTCGACGCCGTGATCAGTGGTGTCGGCACCGGCGGCACCTTGACCGGCGTCGGCTCGGTCCTGAAAACGCGCAAGCCCGACCTGCGCATGATCGCAGTCGAGCCCGAGGACAGTGCCGTACTGTCGGG
>JBAVMB010000564.1:0-4260 GCA_049689615.1 Allostellaceae bacterium | reverse complement strand
GATTACCGGCGCGCTCTTCGATTTCGGCCTCTATTTCTTCCACAACGCCAAGGAACTGTTGAAACGCGGCAGCGGTCCTTATTTCTACCTGCCCAAGCTCGAAAGCCGGTTCGAAGCGAAGCTGTGGAACGACGTATTCACCTATAGCGAAGAGGCGTTGGGCATTCCGAAAAGTACAATCAAGGCGACCGTGCTGATCGAGACGATCATGGCGGCGTTCGAGATGGACGAGATCCTCTACGAGCTGCGCGACCATTCATCGGGCCTCAATTGCGGCCGTTGGGACTACATCTACAGCTTCATCAAGAAATTCGCCGAGGATCCGCAAGCGGTCATGCCCGACCGAGCGCAGGTCACGATGGCGACGCATTTTCTGCGGACGTATAGCCAGCTGCTTATCCAGACCTGCCATCGCCGCGACGTCCATGCGATGGGCGGCATGACAGCGCAGATTCCGGTTCGCGGCGACGCGGCAGCGAACGCAGCCGCAATGGACAAAGTGCGCGCCGACAAGCTGCGCGAGGCCGCCGACGGCCACGACGGAACTTGGGTAGCGCATCCCGGCCTTGTGGGCATCACCAAGGAAATTTTCGACCAGCAGATGCCGCAGCCCAACCAGATCGCACGCAAGCGCCAGGATGTTCATGTCACGGCATCGGATCTGTTGGCGGTGCCGCACGGCACGATCACCGAAGCGGGCCTGCGCCAGGATCTCAATGTCGGCATCGGCTATCTCGAGGCCTGGCTGCGCGGCAGCGGCTGCGTGCCGCTCTATCACCTGATGGAGGACTCAGCCACCGCCGAGATCAGTCGCGCCCAAATCTGGCAGTGGATTCGGCACAAGGCCAAGCTGGCGGATGGACGCACGGTCGACAAGGCATTGTGCAGCCGGCTGCTCGACGAAGAGCTGGCGAAACTCAAGACGATGGTTGGCGACGCGGCCTATAACGGCGGCCGATACCAGGATGCGGCGCGGATTTTCGCCGCGTTGATTGAAGCGCCGCGCTTTCCGGAGTGGCTTACCATTCCCGCGTATGAGCAGATTCTCCGCGACGGCGCTTGAGGCCATTTGACGGCCACCGTTACTTCACCCGAACGGCAGACAGCACAATGCTGCCATCGCCGCGCGGCGTTACCTCGACAGCGCCGCGCACGGCCCACACCACATCGACTTGGTGTAACGGGATGTAGGCCTCGTCGTCCTTGACGATGGCGAGCGCGGCGCGCATCACGGCCGCACGCTCTTTGCCGAGGCGTTCGTGGCGCGCTCGGGCGACGAGCGCGTCGAGCGCGGCGTTCGAATAGCCGCCAACATTGAAGGTGCCGGTGTGCAGCGCGTCGCTGCGGGTTGCCGCCAAGTTCACCAACGCGTCGATGGCGTCGTCGTTCGCGGGCCGCCAGCCCATTAGATAGAAATCCGAGCCGCGCCCCGGGTCGAGCAGCTTGGGGAAATACTGGCTGCGCGGCTGCGTCAGCAATGTGACGCGGACACCGATCTTAGCGAGGTCAGCAACAACAGCCTGACAGATTGCCGTATCGTTGAGATAGCGATCGTTCGGACAATCCATGGTCAGTGCAAAACCGTCCGCATAGCCGGCCGCCGTCAGCAATTGGCGCGCGACAGCGGGATCATAAGCTGGCCGCTGGTTCAGCGCGGGATCGAACCCGCGCACGCCCGGACCGACGATCAGGCCAGCCGGCGTTGCCAAGCCGCGCATAACCGTCGCTATGATCGCGTTCTCGTCAATCGCGTGAGCGAACGCAGCCCGCACGCGCCGATCGGCAAGCGGATTGATTCTCGTGGGCTGGCCAACCTTTTTCACCATGCGAATGTGGCGGAAGCCCAGGAAGATCGTGTGCGTGCTCGCGACATGCACGATGCGCACGCCCGACATCTGCGCCAGCATGGCCGTATCTTCCGGCGGAATACTGGCAATCATGTCAATCGTGCCGGTGGTGAGCGCCGCCAGCCGTGCCGCGTCGTCGGCGATCGGAAGAAATATTGCGCGATCGACGTTGCCGGCCGGTTTGTCCCACCAATTCGCGTTAGCGACCAAGACCGTTTGTTCGCCCGGCGTTCGCGATTCGATGACGAAAGGACCAGTGCCGTCGACATGGTCGGCGGCATAGTCACCAGCGGCGGTCGGATCTGCTACCTCGGTCGCGCCGTGCGCTTGGCACCAGGCGGCACTCATCATGTCCCACGGCACGATCTCTTCGGGCAGCGTCGGATCCGGCATCGCGGTAACGATATCGACCGTTTCCGCGTCCACGGCGCGCACGTCGCGAATCGCCGACAATGCCAAAGCGATCTTGGAACCGGTGCCGGCCGCACGCCTGTATGAGAATACGACGTCGGCCGCGGAAAACGGCTCTCCGTTCTGGAATCGGACGCCGCGGCGCAACTCGAAACGCCAGACCAGCGGCGCCACCTGACGCCAACTGGTCGCCAGAGCGGGTTCGAGCTGGAGGTCGCGGCCGCGGCTAACCAGCGGTTCGTAGACGTTGCCGAGCAGCGACAACTGCAGCGTTTCATTGCGCGTATAGGGATCAAGCGACGCGACGTCGATATCGGGCGACCAACGAAACGTCGCGGCCATCGCCGGGACGGCGAACGCCGTCAGCAGCGCAGCCAAGCAAAAGACGGTCCGCCGCCGCGTCATGTGCGATGGGTTACGGAAGCGGCGCCGCTCCTTCAAGCAGATTCGATTGACCACCCTCAGGCGGCGGCGTTAGCTCCGCAGCGGCACCAAGACGGGAGAAACCCGATGGCCGCGATTTACGTGGCGCGCAGCGTCAAACTCGGCAAATGGGCGTCAGACGTCGGGCTGAGCAAGCACGTCTACAAATTCGGCTGCACCGATGACGATGTGAAGGCGCTGGTCGCGCAGGGCTGGGCCGGCGAGGACGATTGGCAACTGGTGAAATCGGTTGCCGCGGACAGCGGCGACGAGACCCAACTGATCGAACGCATCGGGCGCCGGGAAAAGCCGATCGATCCGCGCTATTATCCCCGTATCCGCGACACCGCCGGCTTGTTCAAGGTCGATCCTGCGCACGTCGAGAATCACATCCTGGTCGCCCGCGCACTCGCCGGCGAAGCCGAGCGCATCGCGCTCAAGCTCAAACCCGCCGACTTCGCGGCCTATCTTATCGATATCGCGCGGCGCTGAGCGCCCATAAATATTAACCAAGATTACTTTTAACGATTATTAAGCGAGGTCTTGGCGAATTCTTTTTCTCTATTTGCATTCCTTCGATCGCGGTGATATATGGTTAATCCGAAATCGAACATGGTTAATCGAGCAGAATGCTCTTCGGTCCGAAGGAGGCATGTATGCTCGCTTTTTCCCGCCGCATGGCGCTGATCGCCTGTGCCGCGCTGCTGCCAGTACTGGGGCTGCTGAGCGCGCGACCCGCCGCGGCGGATATCTGCACCGGCGGTGGCGTCGGCGGCTGCAGCGAGATCATCACCATCGATCAATCCGGCAGCGGCTTCGGCTTCCAATTCACGCCGCAATCGAACCCGGCGTTCAACTCGAACGGCTACATGATCGGGATCGTCAACAACACCGGCACGGCGATCCAGGACGTGCAGCTCAACGGCAATCTGATCTTCAATGTCGTCGGCAGCGAAACCCTGCTCGCCGCCAACAACCCGAATTGGGCGACGATCATCGGTAACACCGCACACGCGCCGCTCAACAACGTCAACTACACGATTTACGGCGAGGAAGGCCTGCTGAGTAACGGCAACCTGCTCTATTTTATCCCCAACGGGATGAGCCAGGTCGACGTCGTGTTCGACGGCACTTTGCCGACCGGCGACACCGCCTATTTCGCGCTGACCAACCTGCCGAGCCCCAATAACGCCTGCGTCACCAATAGCACCGGCGGATGCATCGCCGTGAACGAGCCGGCGTCGCTGTTCCTGTTCGGTAGCGGTCTGCTCGCGATCGTCGTCATGCGCCGGCGCTGGCTGGCGCCGCGCTCGCGCGGCCGCTGGATCCGGTGGGAGTGAAGAATCACACCGGGCTGTATCGGTTTTCCGCCAAATCTTTTTGAGTGTTCGCAAGCGACATGCGAGCTTTTGCTGGGATTTTAACCATGATCATCTTGCCGGAGGCCCGCCGTGGCTGAAATGAACCATCTGATCCGGGCGGCGCATACCGCATCGCCCCTGATCCAGCACACCGGCGGCGTCGAGCAGCTCCAACAGGTCAATCCGCAGGCCGGACCGGCGCCCGCAGCGCCATGCCC
>JBAVMB010000563.1:0-2918 GCA_049689615.1 Allostellaceae bacterium | reverse complement strand
TTGCTGCACCAAGGGGATGATCGTCAGGAGACTGTCGATCATGATATTGCCGACCCGATGTATGCATTTCGGTGGAACGCCTTCGGCACGGAGATTATCGTCGGCATCCGGCGACGGCGTCAGGTGCAGGTCACAAACCGCATCCGTAACGATGCGATTGATCTCTTCTGGCATCGAGCGATCACGCGAACGCAGCCCGGCCTCAACGTGGGCGACCCGAAGATTGAGTTTCTTCGCCGCCAGCGTGCAGGCAATCGTTGCATTCACGTCGCCGACAACGACGACGAGATCGGGTGGGTCGCGCAACAGCAGCGCCTCGTACGCAATCATCAGCTTTCCGGTCTGTTCCGCGTGACTGCCGCCCGCAATGCCGAGATGGACATCGGGTTTCGGGAGCTTCAGATCGCGAAAAAACAGGTCCGACATCTCGGGATCGTAATGCTGCCCGGTATGGATGAGAACCGGGCGGCACCACTCTTGCGTACGCAAGGCGTGGTAGAGCGGCGCCACTTTCATGAAATTGGGCCGCGCAGCCGCGATGAGATGAATGGTCTTCATGCCCGCACGTCTTGAGCGCCGCGCATCAGAGAGCCGTAGATCTGCTCGAAAACCGGCAACGCCGCGCGGCGGCCGAGCTGCTGCGCTGCCACGGTTGCAGTTCGCGCGCGTACCGCGTTCGCGGCGATCGGCGCGTCGTTAATGGCGGCGGCCGACACGTAAGTACCAAGGCTGTGCGCTACGGCGACGCAGCTCGGCGGATCGGCCTTCATCACGATCTTCAGGCCGGCCAGGCTGTATTCCGCGAACTTGGTCGGGAATGCGACGCGATTGATCGCGTCCGCGTCGCGCAGCAGAAACGCGAAATCGGCAGCATTCAAATAGGCGTTGACCTCTGACAGCTCGGCCGCGATGCAGACCGCTCGGTCTACGGGCAGGCGTGACATCAACGATCGCGCCGCTGCGACCTCGGGCGTCACGACAAGAAATCGAATCTTGCGTCCCGCGGTGAAAGCCCCGCGCATCAACTCGACGGCGTCATCAAAACGCTGATATCCGACCAGACTGCCGGAATAGAGAAACACGATCTCGTCGTCGGCGAAACCGAGCGCGGCGCGCTGGCGGCGCCGCAAGTCAGCGGCAAAGAAGAATGCATCTTCGAGCGCGAGACACGGCACCACCCAATTTGGCTTGTTGACCAAAAGGGGTGCCATAAGCAGGCGTAGCGGCTCCGAGACGAACATCGCTGCTGAACACGATCTTGCAGCAAGGCCGCAATCGCGCTGCAGCAATGTCGCACGCAGTGCCGTAATCGGACGCGCGCTGCGTCCGGAAGCTTCGGTCCGCTGGCGGAACTCCGCTACCGTATCGCCACGACAATCCCACAGCATCGGCAGGTTGCGGCGCTGCGCGAGCGGTCCGGCGACTGCGGCCGTGTAATCTCCACGCGCATGCACGAACGCGATATCGCCAGACGCTCGCAGCGCCGCCGCAAGCCGGCGGCGATTCACGAGCAGCGAACCCGGCCATGCCGGTCGGACGCCTCGCCGCAAGAGAATAGGCCCTCCCGCGATTTTCTGGGCCTGCTCAAGCCGTTGCGCCGAGCGCGCGAAGATGGCGTAGGTGCATGCAAAGGCGACAATCAGGAGATTGATCCCAAGCTCTTCGCGCATCAACCGGGCATGCGTCAGGACCTGAGAGTCGATGACAGTCGGCGGCAGGCCTTCGAACAGGACCAGCGCGCCGCGATGTCTACAGTCGGCCATAGCCCCTGGCGGGCGGTAGATCGACGATCGGGGCAAAATCCTGCGGTGGTTCGATGACGTCGGTGACGACGAGTTCGGTGCGGGTCAGGCGCACAATCCGAACGATCCGGCCGTGGCGCATGCGGATTTCCCCGGCAACGCCATCGGGCCGCCAGGCGAGGCATGTCGCATATGCGCGGTGATCGAGTTCGAATAATTCTTGTCCAGGCGGCGCGACTGCCCAGTCCGCGGCGCGCGGAATGTCATGCGCGGCGGCGGCACGGTAGGCGTTCCGCCGCGCCACGTCGGGCGTATATACGAAGGAACCCGGATCCCGCCGCTCGGCTGTTCCGAGGCGATATTCGAGACCAAAGTTGTCGTCGTGGGTGTGGCCGCGCGGTGCCGCTGGATCGAGACCGCTGAATCAGCGAAACGCAACGAGAAAGCCGTCGTGGCGAAAGATATAGAGGCCAAAATCCGGAAACGCCGCACGGCGCCAAGTAGCCGGCTCGACCGGACCGGCGAGCAGCAGTCGTCGTACCCGACGCGTCGTCTGCGGCTGGGCCGCCTCTGCCTCGAGCTTGTCGAGATCTCCGTAATCGGCAAGACCCTTGCGAACGTCGTCGGCCCGGAATGGCTCGGGCGCTAGCTGCTTGACTACGGTGGCTTCCAACCGCGCACCGGGCGACACATTGCCAAACAGAGCGTCGACGCCGTGCACGAAGCCGGTATGGTCGAGAGTGTTCTCGACAAAGGTTTCGGTCACCCCGCCGAACGAAGCCCGAAGTGCGGTCGGGTGCAGCTTGAAGAACCGCCCGGAATCGGTATCGCCGATTTGCACGATCGTGCCGTCGTTTCCTTGCACCGCCCTGGTTAGATCGGCTGCCTTATGCAACGTGCTCACTATCGTGTCTGGCACTTGCCGACCGAGCGCTCGAATTACACCCACCGAAAACAGCAACGCTTCCCCAGACAGGCGGTGATAGTTGGTCGAACCTTCATAATTGCCGCCGTCAGAAAGAAATTGAACCGCCGTCTCCTTTTCAATTTCAGCGATCGCGAATTCCAGGCATCGGTCACGCTCGGCGCCAGCTTCGAGGATCCAACACGCCCAAATGAGACCGGCAAGTTCGCAGAAGTAATGATTGCTGCGGCCGATCTCGGAGTAATCGAGAT
>JBAVMB010000562.1:0-2552 GCA_049689615.1 Allostellaceae bacterium | reverse complement strand
ACCATGCGCGCCGCGCCTTTCTTGTCGAAATGCGTGAGCTTGGGCTTACTCATGCGCGCGCTTCGGCGGGCGCGACCAAGCTGCGCGCCGCCTGTTCGACATCGGGCTGCCGCAGCAGCGATTCGCCGATGAGGAACGCCTTGGCGCCAGCGCGCGCCAGCCGCGTCACGTCGGCCGGCTTGGATATTCCGCTTTCGCTCACCACCAGCCGGTCGCGCGGCACCAGCGACGCCAGCGTTTCGGTGGTGGCGATGTCGGTCTTGAGCGTCTTGAGATTGCGGTTGTTGATGCCGATGAGGCGCGTCTTGAGCTTGAGCGCGCGGAAGAGCTCGTCCTTGTCGTGCGCCTCGGCCAGCACGTCCATGCCGAGATCGAACGCCTTGGCTTCGAGCGCGGCGGCGTCGGCATCCATCAGCGCCGCCATAATGAGCAGGATGCAGTCGGCGCCGAGCGCGCGCGCCTCGGCCACCTGATAGGGATCGAGCATGAAATCCTTGCGCAGCACCGGAAGCTTCACGGCCGCGCGCGCCAGCACCAGATGCTCGGGCCGGCCCATGAAATTTGGTTCGTCGGTGAGCACCGAGAGACAGGTCGCGCCGCCGCGCTCATAGGCGCACGCCAGTGCCGCCGGATCGAAATCCGGCCGGATCACGCCGCCGGACGGCGACGCCATCTTGATCTCGGCGATCAAGCCGGGACGGCCAGATGCGGCCGCGGTCTCGAGCGCCTTGAGGAAACCGCGCGGCGGCGGCAGGCGTTTCAGCGCTTGCGCCAGCGCGCCGGGCGGATGCAGCCGCTTGTTGGCGGCGATCTCGACGCGCTTCTCCGCGCAGATCTTGACGAGTACGTCACTCATGCCGGTACCGTTTCATTCGTGATCGCCACCATCTTGTCGAGCGCACGCCGTGCCGAACCCGAGGCGATCGCATCCGCCGCGCGACGCACGCCGGCGATCAGGTCGCTGGCGCGGCCGGCGACGATCAGCGCCGCGGCGGCATTGAGCAGCACGCAGTCGCGTAAGGGTCCGGTCTCGCCGGCGAGAATGGCCTTGAGCTTCGCCGCGTTGGCCGCCGGATCGCCGCCCTTGAGCTGCGCGATCTGGGCGCGCGGCAGGCCGGCCATCTCGGGCGCGATCTCGAAGATCGACAGCCTGCCGTTCTTCCATTCGGCGACCGACGTTTTGCCGGTTGTCGTGATCTCGTCGAAGCCGTCGCCGTGCACCACCCAGGCATGCTCGGCGCCGAGCTTGCCCAGCACCTCGGCGACCGGCGTCACCCATTGCGGCGCGAACACGCCGACGAGAAGGCGCTTCACCAGCGCCGGGTTTGACAATGGCCCGAGCAGGTTAAAAACCGTGCGCGTGCCAAGCTCGACGCGCGTCGGCGCGACGTGGCGCGTGGCAGCGTGATAGCGCGGCGCCATCATGAAGCCGATGCCGGCTTCGTGGATCGCGCGCTCCACCAGCTTGGGATCGGCCTCGATGTTGACGCCAAGAGCGGTCAGGATGTCGGCCGAGCCCGAATGCGACGAGAAGTTGCGGTTGCCGTGCTTGGCGACATGCGCGCCCGCACCCGCGGCGACAATCGCCGCCGCGGTCGAGACGTTGAAGCTGCCGCGGCCATCGCCGCCGGTGCCGACGACGTCGATCGCGTCGGGCGGCGCCGTCACGTGCAGCGCCTTGCTGCGCATCGTGCGGGCGGCGGCGGCGATCTCGTCGACGGTCTCGCCGCGCACGCGCAGCGCCATGAGAAAGCCGCCCATCTGTGCCGGCGTCGCGTCGCCCGACATCATCGCCTCGAAGGCTTGCGTGGCGTCGGCCTCGGACAGACGCTCGCCCGCCGCCACTTTCGCCAGCAGCGTCTTGAATTCGACCTTGTCGCTCATGCGGCGACGCTTTCGGCGGCGGCGAGAACGAGGAAATTCTTCAGCAGGCGGTGGCCGCCCTGCGAGGCGATGCTTTCCGGATGGAACTGCACGCCGTGCACGGGCCGCTCGCGATGCTGCAGGCCCATGACGATGCCGTCTTCGGTTTCGGCAGTGACGGTGAGCGAAGCGGGCAGGCTGGCGCGCTCGACAATCAGCGAATGATAACGCGTTGCGTCGAACGGATTGGGCAGGCCGGCGAAGACGCCGCTGTCCTGGTGACGGATGGCGCTGAGCTTGCCGTGCATCGGCACCTTGGCGCGCACCACCTTGCCGCCGAAGGCCTGGCCGATAGCCTGATGGCCGAGGCAGACGCCGAGCAGCGGAATGCGGCCGGCCTTGGCGATGAGCTCGAGACAGATGCCGGCGCGGTCAGGATCGCTCGGTCCCGGCGAAATGACGATGCCTTGCGGTTTGAGCGCGAGTGCATCGGTCACCGACAGGGTGTCGTTCCGTTTGACAACCACCTCGGCGCCAAGCTCACCGAGATAGTGCCAGAGGTTGTAAGTGAAACTGTCGTAGTTATCGATCAGCAGGAACATATCGGGGCCTCGCCGCCGAGTTTATATCAGGCCGCACCCGCGCTGTGAAATCGGCTAAACTGGCGCAGTCCCGGCCGGCCGTGCGCC
>JBAVMB010000561.1:0-4554 GCA_049689615.1 Allostellaceae bacterium | reverse complement strand
AACGACCTGGTCGGCCGCAAATTGGTGCGCGACCGGGGAGCGGCGGCGGCCAACCTCATCGCCGATATGCGCCGCACCCTTCTACAACTCGACGATCATGATGCCGCCGGCCACCTGGCGCACGGCATTAACGCATTGGAGCGAGCAACGAACGGTCTGCTCGAAACGGCAGTCGATAACCTCGGTGCGGCGCTCGCCGGCGCCGAACCCTATCTCCGGCTACTCGGCACGGTCGCCGGCGGCTGGCTCATGGCGCAAAGCGCGGCAGCCGCCGCACGGCGCCTGAAGGTCGGCGCGAGCGACCGCGCGTTCCTCGAGGCCAAAATCGCCACGGCGCGATTCTATGCAGAGCATCGCTTGACACAGGCACCGGCGCTGCTGCCGGCGATCGCCGGCGGCGGCACCGTGATGGGCTTCGATCTCGATCTGATCTAGAAAACGTTGGCGCGAACGCGCGCTTAAGCGACCTTGCTATTGACGCACCGCAGCAGCTTCCAATAACCGAACAGATTGCTCGGCCGGATATCGCGCACTTCTAGCTTGCCGCCGGTGATGAACTTATCAAGCGCGAAATCGGCGTGGAAGCCGATCTTACCGGCGAGCGGTGCGAGCGCCTTCTCGAAGCGGCTCACCAGCCAGTTCTCGCTCATGAAATGATTGACGATGACGATGGTGCCTCCGGGCCGGCAGACGCGCCGCATCTCGGCCGCGAAACGCGCCGGATTGGGCACCACCGACGCGACATAGAGCGCCAGGACAGCGTCGAAACTGTCATCGGCAAAACTCGTCTGCTCGGCATCCATCACCTGTAGCGCTTTGACCTGCGTCAGGCGCTTGCGCGCGACGCGTGTCTTGGCTTTGGCCAGCATTTCGGCCGAGACATCGATGCCGGTGATTTCGGAATCGGGACGGAAATACGGCAGCGACAGGCCGGTGCCGACGCCGACCTCGAGGATACGTTGCCCAGGCAGATTGTTGGCGATACGGACCGCGGCCTTGCGTCCCGGATGGAAGATCGGACCGAAGACGAAATCGTAGGAGCCTGAAAACAGTCGATACGTCTTCAGTGTGTCCTGCAGATCCATAAACTACGCGCTCCGACGCTCTAACCCAATAACACTCGCCCGCCGACAACGATGCGTCGGCGGCGGAACTTCGGCTTTATAGCAACGTGACGTGATCAGCCTCGAGGCCTTTACGGCCCTCGATGACATCGACGCGCACCCGTTGCCCCGGTTCGAGGGCATTGACGCCGCTGCGCCGTAGGGCGGTGACGTGGACGAAAATGTCCTTGCCGCCGCCTTCCGGCGCGATGAAGCCATAGCCTTTGTCGGGCTCGAACCATTTGACCGCGCCCTGCATGGTCTGAGCGGGACCGCGCGGCATGCTGGCACGTGCGCCCCCACCGCCGTTGCTGACACTGGCGACGGCCGTGCTGTTGTCGAGATTGAGGACACTGACCACCAAAGGCCCTTTGGCGCCCGCGCCCACTTCGCAGACGATCGACGCGCCTTCGCGCGCCTCGCCGTAGCCGGCCCGGCGCAACACCGCCATCGGCAGGAAGGCGTCCGGTGTGCCATCGGACAAAGTCACGAAGCCGAAGCCTTTGGCGGTGTTGAACCATTTGACCTTGGCTTCGACGCGGCGGCCGGATGGCGGTGCGTCATCGGCACGGAAATAATCAGGACGGCGATCGTACATGGCGGTCAGGAAACCCCCTCCCCAGAGACAGCTAAATAACTGTTTAGGTTAGCGCGAATCCGTGCCGACCGCCAGCATGCGGACAGACCCGCCGGTGGGACACGCTCCATCAATTACGGGCGGTAAGCTACTACCTTTTGCCGCTGTTCGCCCATGCCCGTCACAGTTAGCCGCATGGTGTCGCCGGGCTTGAGGAACCGGTTGCGGCCGAGCCCCACCCCCGACGGAGTGCCAGTGGCGATCAAATCACCCGGCATCAACGTCACGAACTCGCTGGTGTAGCTGACGATGGTCGCACAATCGAAGATCATGTCCTTGGTCGAGGCCTTTTGCATCACCTGGCCGCTGACCTCGCACATGACCTCGAGATTTTGCGGATCGGCGACTTCATCCGGTGTCACCAGCCACGGTCCAGTGGGACAGAATGAGTCGCAGCCCTTGCCTTTCATCCACTGCGGACCGCGTTCGAGCTGGAAATTGCGCTCGGACACGTCATTGACGATGGTGTAGCCGGCGACATGTTTCAATGCGTCCTGCTTGGAAACATATTGTGCCTTGCTGCCGATGAAGATGCCGAGCTCGACCTCCCAGTCGCCTTTGATCGAATTCCTCGGCAGAACGACGTCGTCGTTCGGGCCGGCGTAGGACGTGATTGCCTTCATGAACAACACCGGCTCGGTCGGAATCTTCATCGTCGCCTCGTTGGCGTGATCGATGTAGTTGAGCCCGACGGCGATGATCTTGGGCACATTCGCGACCGGCGGACCGAGCCGCGGATTACCCGACACCATCGGCAGCTTCGCCGGATCGAGCTTGCGCAGCTTGTCGAGCGCGGCGGGCGCGAGCTCGTTGGGCGTGATGTCGGCGATGACGCCGGAGAGATCGCGGATCTGCCCGCTCTTGTCGAGCAGCCCCGGCTTCTCGTGGCCCGACAGGCCGAAGCGCAGCAACTTCATGACGACGCCGTCCTTTCGTTCGCAAGGCGATGAATTCAGCGATGTCGAACGGCGGCAAACTTGCCATACGCGGCCGCCGGCCGCAATCGCGCCTAGTGCGCGGCGGACGCCAGGCGCACCTTGAGCGCGTCGAGATACGCGGTGACGCGCGCGGCGTTGTCGCCGAAATCGCCGCGGCCCTGGCGCGACAGCGAGCGCACGTCGATGCGGCTGCCGGCGCCATCCGGCGAGATGCGGATCGACACATCGTTAGTGAAGCGCATCCAGAAAGATTCTTGACTCGCTTCGATGCGCCAAGCCTCGGGTTCGGCGACGACATCGATCCACCCCGGCATCGCCTGTGCAGTCGCCAGCGCGACGCCAAAGGCTTGCCGCGGCGGCAGCGCTGTCATCACCGGCAGGATCTGCGGATAGGCCGCCTGCTGCAGCTTCGCGACCGCGATACCACCGTACTCGACCGAGTTGGCGTTCTCTTCGGCGCGCGACGGCAGCACGACCCAGAACGGCGGGGGATTGATAGTGTCGGTAGTAATGTCGTGGATCGGCGGCGTCGTCGCGGCGAGCCGCCCATATTGCCACGGCACATATATCACGACTGCGGCAATCGCCGAAGCCGCAATCGCAGCAATTCGCTTCCCTAGCGACAGACGCGGCCAACTGAACAGCGCAACGCAAGCAGTCGCGGCCGCAATCAAAGCGACGTACGCCGCGTAACGCATGATCACGAATGCGACGGTGTAATACCAAAGACCTAAGCGCCATCCGGCTGGCGCGGCGGCGAAACCGCCAAGCGCGATGAGCACCAGCGCACATGCGCTGACGGTCGCGAAACCGCCGACGTGATGCGACGGTCGCACTGTCATCGTCTCGCCTGCCGTCATCACCCTTTCGTCCCACTCCGGCTGGCCCGCAGTAATCCGCGGGACTCACTCCAGCCAGTTGATTCTCTTGGCATTCGACCTCATGTCGTTTATTGAAGTTTTTTTGCACACCCAATGGCCGTGGCGACCGAGGGCGTCTACACCCCGATAACGCCTGAACCGGCGGATCAATTCCGTGACCGGAAGGATCGCAAGCGCCTATGGCGCAGCATTGTCGATTCTGTGCTTCTGCACAGTCTTATCCTCATACTGCTGCTCGGCCTTTGGCGCCTACCGCCACCGCCGGAAATTGTGTTTCCGCCGGTCACGATCAAGTTCGAAGGGACCGGCGGTGGCGCCGGTTCACCCGGCGGCAGCGGCGGTCAAGCCAGCCTGCCTGGAGAGCGCGATACCGCGGCGCAGCGCCAAGCGAGCAGCCGCGCACATGCCGCGCCAAGCGACACCACGCCGCAAACCAGCGACACGGCGCCGCCATTGCCGACGCCCAAACCGCTGCCGCGCGTCGTCCAGCTTGATACCGCGCCACCTAAACCGCGCCAGCATCAAGCGACACTGCAGCAACGTATTGTCAAACCGACCGCGGCACCGGCGCGCAAGCCTGCGCCGAAGCCGGCGCCAGCCGTGATAGCGACGCCGCTGCCTGCGCCGGCACCCTCAGCACCCCCGACCACAGTGGCGCAAGCCGGCGCACCCGCGGCGCTGGGCACTGGCACGCAAGGCGTCGGCAGCACCGGCAACGGCAATTTCGGCGTGAGCCAAGGTCCGGGCGGACCCGGCTACGGCACCGGTTCGCCCGATGATTATCTCGACCGCGTGCGCCGGCACCTCGAGCGCTACAAGCATTACCCCGACGATGCGCTGAAGAAGAAACAGGAGGGCACGGTGATGGTGGCATTCACCCTCGCCCATGACGGTACGGTTACCGGCGCGTGGATTACCAAGAGTTCGGGCAACCCACTGCTCGATCAGGCGGCGCTCGCCATGCTGCACGATGGCTCGCCGGTGCCACCGGTGCC
>JBAVMB010000560.1:0-9115 GCA_049689615.1 Allostellaceae bacterium | reverse complement strand
TCGCTGACATGCGGCCCCGGCCAGCTTCCCCAGCAGACGTGGTAGCGTATGCGCGCCGGATCGATGCCCTTAAGCGCGTGGTTCATGATCCCGATCTGGCGCTCGAGCCAGCGGTGATAGTCCTGGAAGGTCTTGGGCGGCACCATGCGGTCGTAGGTGACGGCGGCGCGCGCATCGTCAAGCTGCACCAAAAAGCCGGCATCGACGATGGTACGGTATTCCGTACGCATCGCCTCGGCTACCGCGGTCTGCAGCTCGTCGTCGTTCTTGTAGTATTCGTTCTTCTTGTCAGGCACGACACTCGACGGCGCCGCGACTGGAAGAAAGCCCTCGACCATGTCGGCTCCTGCGACCGCCGCCTTGAAGTCATCGATGTCGCGTTGCAGCGCCGCTTGGCCGGTGTAGCGGATCGGTCCGACGACGACGGAATCGGCCGTAGTCGCGCCCTTGTCCTTGCTGTCCATCTCGGCATAGAAGCCCTTGAAGCGTTCGCGGTCGGCGCCGCGCATCCAAGGATTGCCGCCAGTGAACGGCCGGCGCTCGAAGCCGGAGAGCCGCTCGAGCGCATATTGCGACCAGCTAATTGCCTTGCCAAACTCGCCGTCGCTCACCACGTCGATGCCAGCCTCCGTCTGTTGCCGCACGACCTCGGCCACGGTTTCCTTCAGGCACGTGGCATAAGCGCGCTCGTCATAGGGCCGGCCATCCTGTATGGCGCGCAGAAATTCGAGCAGCCGAGGCGGTCGGATGAGGCTGCCGACATGGGTGGTGAGGATGCGATCGGTGCTGCGTTTCACACGGAACTCCTGACGACGCGCGGTTGTACGGCCCTGCGCGCGCGGCGTTCTTTGTGCTAGGGATTCAAGCCAACGGCAAGTCCGTCATGCCGTCACGCCGACGGCGAGTGGGAGGCGGCCCATGCATCGCATTGCGGTTGTTCTGATCGTCGGATTGTTGGTTGTCGCTGGTGCGGCACAAGCCGAACCGCTCAAGCTGCGAATCGGCTGGGTAGTGGTGCCGGCCTCGCTTGAACCGATTTATTTTGCCCAGCCCGGCATCGCGCTCCACAACGGCAAGTCTTATCAGCTCGAGCCGATCCATTTCGCTGGCACGACGCAGCAGCTGCAGGCCTTGGGCACCGGCGATCTCGATCTGGCGAACCTCGCCTATTCGGCGGTCGGCGCCGCCATCCAGAACGCCAACATGCGCGACCTGCGCATCATTTTCGACGGCGTGCAGGACGGCGCGCACGGCTATTACAGCAACGAATTCATGGTGCTGAAGGACAGCCCGATCCGCAGGATCGAGGATCTAAAGGGCAAGGTGCTGGCGACCAATGCCATCGGCACCGCCGTCGATATTGGTATGAAGGCGATTGCGCTGCGCCAAGGCCTCGAAGACCGCCGCGATTTCTCGGTCATCGAAGTCCGCTTTCCCAACATGAAATCGGTGCTGTTGTCGCGCAAAGCCGATCTCGGCACCTTCGTGCCGCCGTTCGCCTACGACCCCGAACTGCGCAGCCAGGCGCGGACGCTGTTCACCATGAGGGACGCGATGGGCGTGACGCAGCTGACGATGCTCACGGCGCGCGAAGCCTTCATCAAACAGCATCGCGCCCAGATCGTCGATTTCATGGAGGACGCGATCCGCGCCATCCGCTGGTACACCGATCCGAAGAATCACGATGAAGCGGTGCAGATCGTCGCCAATTTCATGAAGCGGCCGCCGGCGCTCTTCCAGCAATGGCTGTTCACGAAAGGCGACGATTATCGCGACCGCAGCGGTGTACCCGACCTCGCCGCCTTGCAGCGCAATCTCGATACGGAACAGCGGCTTGGCCTGCTCAAGGAGAAGATCGACGTCCGCAAATATGCCGATCTCAGCCTAGCGAAAGAGGCCGGCCAGCGCGTCGGCCCGTAGTACGTCGCGTCAATCGAGTAGTGGCGGAACGCCGAGAATATCACGCGCTGTGCCCAGAACGCACTCGACGGCCAGCGCTGCGGCCAGTAGCGGTTCCTCGTGTCGCGGCCGGGCGATGAACTGGAGCCCGACGGGCATGCGCAGCGCGTCGAACCCAACCGGCAAAGAGATGCTGCACAGGCCAAGGTAGTTGGCCGGCACGGTATTGCGCGTAAGCGCGCGGTTTGCGTCCCAGTGGCTGGCGGTGTCATGGATCGTCGACAGCAGCGGCGGCGTCACCGTAAGAGTCGGCGATGCGACGACGTCGACTCCGGCCAGGGTCGCCGTCACCGAACCGGCAAGGGGCGCCAGCCGCGCCAGGCGCTCGCGATAACGCTCTATCGGTATTGTCGCCGCGCGTGCGATCACCGGCGCGTTAATCGGGTCGAGCGTCGCAATCCAATCCGGTAATTCGCGGTCTAGGAAACGACGCAGCTCGATCGCCGACACGCCGCCCTCGCAGAAAACCTGAAACGCGGCGCCGAATTCGGGCACGGGCTTGGACAGCAGCTTGGCACCGGCCTGCGCCAGGTGATTGAGGGCGGCCTTGGCAGTCTCGGCGATCCCTGGTGCGCAGTCGCGCCACATCGCATCGTCGATGCCGATGCGCAGACCGTCGAGGTTCGCGGGTGCGATCGGCTGGACGCCGCCGGGATCGATGGCCCCGAAGGCGATTGCCGCGTCGGCGGCGCTGCGCGCCAGTACGCCGGGCGTATCGAACGTATGGCTCAAGGGCACGATACCGTCCGCCGACCAACGGCCCGCGGTTACCTTGAGGCCGACTGTGCCGGTGGCGCTGGCCGGGATACGCACCGAGCCGGCGGTGTCGGTGCCGAGCGCGATCACAGCCGAGCCTTCGAGCAGCGCCACGCCGGCGCCGCTCGACGAGCCGCCGGGCGATCGTTCCTGTGCGGTGTCCCACGGGTTGCGCGGGCACGGCCAGTGCGCATTGGCGCCGGTGCCACCGAAGGCGAATTCGACCATGTGGGTCTTGCCGACGAAGACTGAGTCCTTACGGCGGAGCGCGGCGATGACCGGGCCGTCCTGTTCCCACTTCGCCGGCAGGCGGCGCGGGCTGCCGGCGTAGGTTGGCATGCCGGATACCGCGAACAGGTCCTTGGGCGCGACGGGAATACCGTGCAGCGGCCCGAGCCGTCGGCCTTCGGCAAATGCCGCGTCGGCGTGCCGCGCCATGTCCCGGGCGATTTCCGGCGCCCACTGCGAATAGGCGTGGAGCTTGGTGTCGGACTTGGCGTGGTTGGCGATGGCCGCTTCGACAAGCTCGCGTGCCGACAGGCGGCACTCGTCGAACGCCTGGCCGATTTCGGAAAGCGTGAGGTCAGTTGGCGCCGTCACCCGACCGGCACGTCCGCTAGCGATGTCACACGCGCGGTCAGCACCGCTGAACGCTTATCGTTGAGCGCGGCGAAGCACCGGTCGATCGCCGGCCCGAGCTCGGCCGGCTCGGCGACATATTCGCCGTGCGCGCCGAAAGCGTGCGCCAGCTCGTCGAAGCGCCGGCGCTCGCCCGGCTTGCCGCTCGACAGCCGCGCCTGGAACTTGCCGCTTTCGTCGGCGACGCCCTTGGGATAGACGCGCTGCACCGAGGCCTTCACCGCTTGCCAGCCGCGATTGTCGAGCACGACAGTGAAGATCGGCAGGCCGAATTGCTGCGACACGGCATAAACCGAATCCGGACTCATGAAATGGAACGAGCCATCGCCGACGACTTGGATGACGCGCCGGTCGGGCCGCGCCAACTTGATACCGAGCGCCATGCCGCCGCTGCCGCCGAGGCCGCCGCCGGAATGCGCGAAGTACGTCAGCGGCTTCGTGCGCGGTATTTGGCTGACCGTTGGGCCGGTGTTGCGCACAGCTTCGTTGACGACGATGTCGTCGGCGGTCAGCCGCTGGTTGAGCGTCGCGGCGACATATTCGACCGTCATCGCATCGCGGCCGCCAGTTTTCGCCGCTGCCGCGGCCAGACGCTTGGCGCGCGCCTCGCGCGCCGGCGCCCAGCTCGTAATGCGTGCCTTGACCTTCTGGCGGTAGCGATCGTCGGCGCGGCGCCGGACCACTTCCAGCACTTGGCGTAGCACGATCGCCGCGTCGGCTTGATAGCGGCGGTCGGTGGCGAATCCCCAGATCGGAATATTCTCCTTCAGCGGATCGACGTCGATCTGGATCCAGCGCATCGCCTTGGCGCGCGGATGGTCCAGCGGAATGAACGGCACGTCGGTATCGAGCAGAAGGCCCAGATCGGCGTCCTTGATGCCTTCGCCGGCGTTGAAGCCGGCAAAGCACGGCGAATCGTGCGGAATGTTGAGCGTCGCCGGGAAGCTTTCGAAGACGCGGATGCCGCATTCGCGCGCGAGTTCGTCGAGCACGGCGACGCCTTCGGCTTTGCGGCCGATATAGGTCGTGGCGGCGATCGGATTGTCGGCGGCCATGAGCTCGGCGGCGATGGCCTCGGCCTCCTCGGGCGCGATGCCGCCGGCCTTGACCGGGCCGTATTTGGCTTCGGGAAAGCTCATTACCTTGTCGTCGTCGATGTCGGCGGCGAGAATCTCGCGCGGCAACGTCAGATAGACAGGACCGCGCGGATCGCTCTGCATCATGGTGTGAGCACGGCGCAGAACCTCGTTGATGACCACGCCCGACGGCAGCATGTACTCCCATTTGACGTACGGCCGGACGATGCTGGCCATGTCGTACGGGTCCTGGACGAAGTGGACGTAAGTATCGCGCGAGCCTGTCAGCTCGCCGTGGATGGTGAACGGCGCGCGTCCGGCCATGACCAGAACCGGCAGCCGGGTTCGGGCGAGGTTGTGCAGCGCCATCGCCGCGTTGGCGGTGCCGGCATCGACGTGCACGAGGACGGCTTGACCCTTGCCGGTGGCGAGCGCATAGCCGCCCGCCATGTGCACCGCGACATTCTCGTGCGGACATAGAATCACGTCCGGCGGCCGGCGGTTGGTCTTCTCCCAGCGCGCCAGCTCCTCGATGATCGGTGCGTGGTCAGTGCCAAGATTGGCGAACACGTAGTCGACGCCGAGGTCGACCAGCCCCTGCAGCAGGTGATGGGCGGCGCTATGCGTGGTCATGTGAACCTTTCTGCGGTGATCGGCGAACTGAGGCGCGGATTGCGGTCTACTTGAGTCGCGCCGCCGCTTCCTTGACGAGGCTGAGATCGAGATGTTTCGACGCATCGAGCCGGGTCTTGATGAAACCCAGCTCTTGCGCGGTGTCGAGATTGCGCTGCAACGCGGCGACGTTTGGCAGGCCGTTGGGGTTGCGGTACTGGTCCTTGTGGGTCAGCAGCCAGCCGGTGAACAGCTCCGGCGGCCGCTTCGTGAACTCGGCGACGATCTTGACCGCTTGGTCGTGGTTCCTGGGATCGAGATACCAGTGGAGCGCGCGCAGGCTGTCTTCGAGAAAATCGACCAGCGCGGCGCGATGCGCCTTGATGAAGCTCGCGCGCGCCGTCCACAGCGCGAATTGCGTCTCGCCGACAGCGTCCTTTTCGGTGAACAGGATTTTGGTCTTTTCGGTGAGTTCAGGGTCGTTGGCGCTCAGCACCGTCGCGGTGATCAACGAGACCTTGTTCTCGAGCAGCGCCGCCTTCATGTTGGGGAAAGCGATCTCGACGACGCTGTAGTCGCGCTTGTCCTCGAGTCCATGCTTTTTCAGCATGGCGCGCATGGCGATGTCGACGCCGCTGCCGATGGCGTTGGTCGCGAGCACTTTGCCTTTGAGGTCCTCGACCTTGTCGATGCCGCTCGACTTGAGCACGACGTAGGGCTCGGTGAAATAGCCCGGAACGCCGTCTTCGAAATCGTCGAAGATGATGCGCAAATCGTCGATGCCGGCGTTCTCGATCGTCGTGCCGAAGGTCGGATAGGTGAAGGGCGCAATGTCGAGTTGGCCCGAAGCGATCGCCGTGATCATCGCCGGCGTGCCCTGGAAGTGCACCGGCTCGAAGGTGTAACTCCTGCCCAGATAACGCGCGACGCCGGGCGGCGCCAGCAGGACCGGCGTCAGCTCGGGCGGACATGCCACCCAGCCGACGCGCAGCGGCAGCGGGTCGGCCTGCGCCGCCGTCAGTCCGAAAATCAATGCGAGCGCCGCGATGAACGCGGAAGCGAGGTGTTTACGCATGATTCCTCCCCGGTCGCGGAAGCGCCTCTTGCCGGGCGGTTCGCCGCGCCACCGACTCAATCCCGAACAGGTTCAGTTTTCAAGCGCCGTATGGCCGGCGGTCTTCAGGCACGGGCTTTTTCGCGCGCGCCGGCGGGCAAACGGTCGTGCAGAGCCGGCATCACCTCGCGCGCGAACAGTTCCGTGTTCCGCCGCGTCAGGTCGGCGGGCAGGGTGCCGAAATGCAGGTTCGGCAGCAGCAGGTTGAAACCGGCGCGGTCCTGATATTCGGTGAGCCGCCGCCGCACGGTTTCCGGACTGCCGCAGATGAACTGACCCTGCTCGATCAGCTCCTCCATCGTGCGCTTTCGGCCGAGACTGGCCTTCGCCGCGGCGACGCCCTTCATCGACGACAGCGACAGATAGCCCGGTGGCAGCAGCATCTCCATTGGCATGCGGAGGAACTTGTTGACGAAGAACTCGATGTGCGGCTTCGCCTCTTTTAATGCCTGCTCGTCGGTCTTGGCGACGTACGTCGTAATCGACCAGCCGAGCTGATCAGGTGACGCCTCGTAGCCCGACTTGCGCGCCTCCTCGCGGTACATGTCCATGTAGCGGAACAGCGCGGTCACCGGGCTAAAGGTCTGGAGGTAGACGTAGCGGCGCTCCTTTGCCGCCGCCCAGCGGATGGTTTCGCTCGAGCCCTGCGACGGAATCCACACCGGCGGGTGCGGCTGCTGATAGGGCCGCGGCCAGACGTTGACGTAATCGAAATGGTAGTACTTGCCCTCGAACGGAAACGGACCCGGCTGCGTCCAGGCGCGCAGGATCAGATCATGCGCTTCGTGGAAGCGGTCGTGGCTCTCGGTCGGATTGACGCCACTGGCGTGATATTCGACGCCGATGCCACGCACGAAACCGGCGACGAGCCGGCCGCGCGTGATGTTGTCGAGGATCGCGTATTCCTCGGCGACGGTCAGCGGATTGTTGAGCAGCGGCAGGGCGCGGCCGAGCACCGCGATCTTGACGGTCTTGGTACGACGCGACAGCGCGCCCGCCAGCACGCCCGGCGTCGGCATCAGGCCATAGGCGGTCTGATGATGCTCGTTGACGCACACGCCATCGAAGCCGAGCTCGTCCGCATATTCGATTTCGTCGAGATAGCGGTTGTAGAGCTCCGCACCTTTCTGGGGGTCGTAATTGCTGTTGGGATAAAGCAGCCAATCGGTGGCGTACGTCTTGTCGTAATCGGGATCGAGATAGGCGTACGGCATCAAATGGAAAAAGAAGAATTTCATCGGCCGCTCCCTGCGATGAAACGCATCACCCGTTCGACGAAGAAATCCTTTTTTTCCAATTGGGGGAGATGGCCGCAATCCGGGACGATCTCGATTTCGGCCTGCGGCAGGCGCTCGGCGAAACCTTGGACGAGCGCGGCCGGCAGCACCTGATCGTCGCGGCCCCAGACGATGAGCGTCGGCAGCTTGACGCGCTTCAGCCATTTCATCAGCAGCGGATCGTAGAAGCGCGGATGCCAGGCGAGGCGCGCGACCGTGTAGATGTTTTTCATCCGGACATCGTCGCCGGCAGGATCGACCGCACGCTTGGCCGCTTCATCGCCCATCGCCTTGTCGTGGAACAGCCGTCGCGCCAATTCCTCGGCCGACCACATGAACATGTCTGGCTTGCGCACGCCGGAGACATGAATGCCGGCCGGCCCGGTCAGCGTCAGTGTCTTGAGGCGCGAGGCGTCGAGCATCGCCATTTCAGCCGCAATCCAGCCGCCGATCGAGCCGCCCATGAGATGAACGCCGGCGAGGTTCTCGGCGGCAAGGAACTCAAGGTAGAACAACGCGACATCGTGGATGCCGTCGAGCCACGCGGGCATATCGGAGCGGCCGAAGCCCGGATGTTCGGGCACGATGACATTGAATTGCTGCGCCAGATCCTCCATCCACGGCAGCCACAAGCCGCCGCCGCCCGCGCCGTGCAGGTAGACCAGCGGCGTGCCGCTGCCGCCGTGGATCACATGGATGCTGCAACCGTGCAGCGTCAGCTTGGTTTCGGTGTGCCCCACCATGAGTTCGGCCGTCCGTGCGCGGTTGGTGCGAGCGTCATGTCAATGGATGGTGCGGCCGCTGTCAATGCACGCCCGCGCCAAGACCGGACGTGGCGTGGGCAAGATGGGCAGGAACCATTGGCAGTGGCCGCCGTTGTGGCGGAACACCCAGGGAGACGTCGCATGTTGCGATGGGCGCTGTTCTTTTTCGTCATTTCGGTCGTTGCCGGCGTCTTCGGATTTACTGGGATTTCGGCCGCGGCGGCCGGAATCGCGAAGGTTCTGTTCTTGATTTTCGTCGCGATTTTCCTGGCGCTACTGGTTCTCGGGTTGATGGCCGGCAACGCGTTGTTCTAGGCGGGCGGAAAATTTCGCTGCGCAGCCGGCGATTGGGCGGCTATTTTGCCGCTTGCAACCCCGGGGGCGTCATGAGGCTCTGCCGCTTCAACGACAATCGCATCGGCATCGTTCGCGGCGGCGCGCTGTACGACGTAACCGCGATCGTCGACGAGCTGCCGGCGCAGCGTTATCCGCTGGCGCTCGGCGATCCTTTGATCGCGCGCCTCGACGCGTTGCGGCCGAAGCTCGAGAGGCTCGCCGATCAGGCCAAACCGGTTCCGGTTGCCGCCGTGCGGCTGCTCAGCCCGGTTGCCAATCCGTCGAAGATCATCGGCACGCCGGTGAATTATCACGCCCACCGGCTCGAAGCCGACAAGGACAAGGAGATTGCGGTCTATTCACCGTCGACCCGCGCCCGGCCGATCGAGGAGCAAGGGCTGTTCCTCAAGGCGATCAGCGCGCTGGTCGGACCATCGGAAGGCGTCGCGGTGCGCTTTCCCGACCGCCGCACCGACCACGAGGCAGAGCTTGGCCTCGTCATCGGCAAGCGTGCGGCCAACGTTCCCGAGGACAAGGCGCTCGACTACGTCGCCGGCTACGCTATCGCGCTCGACATGGTCG
>JBAVMB010000559.1:0-1658 GCA_049689615.1 Allostellaceae bacterium | reverse complement strand
CCGGGATCGCCCGGATCGCCGCCGCTGGTTCCGTCGCCAGTGCCCGGATCGCTGTTGCCGAGATTGCTGAAACTATTGTCGACCAGCATGGTGCCGCCGTTGCCGTTGCCGTTGCCACTGCCACCGGCGCTCGACGGGTTGCTGCCGGAAAAGCCAAAGGGATTCGGAATGAACATCGACTCGCCGTCGAACGGCGCCGGTCCGTCCGTCGCGGTGTTGTGTTCGTAGTTGCCGACGTTGAAGCCGGCGAACGAGAGCTCGACAGCGTAGTCGCCGCCACCGCCGGACCCGCGCATGCCAGGATCGGCGGCAATGACGTTATGGACGATGGCACGGCCGTCGCCACCCCAGGTACCGAGCGCGAAATAGGGGTTGCGGTCGAGGCCGCCGTTCGTGATCGAGCGTCCATCGGAATCGCGCAGCAGCGCCTGGAAGTCGGCGACGCCGTGCGACGGTTGGCTGAAGTTCGCCGGAGACGTGCCGTTGCTTTCGCCGGTCCAGACGCGCGCGATCGACGCGGCGTCGACCGACATATCACCCATTGGATCAAGTGTGATGCCGGCGTCATGCGCCGCGATTGCTTGGAAGCCATTGACCGAGAGCGCGCCGTCAACCGGCGCGGCGTATGCGGGCGCCGCAGTCGCTACGGCGACGCTCGCAGCGAGGACGGCAAGGAGCTGGGCGCGTATCATGCGCCGCAAACTCTATGGTTCTCGAATTAAATCCTTGTTGATTTCGAATAAAGCTTAAATCGAATACGCTTTATGTGTCGGTATTCTTGACAGCCAAAGCCGCCGAATGCCGTGGATCGATCCCTATCCACGGGCCCCCGGTCACCGAAATCAAGTGCAACCAGTCGGCAAAAACAGACGGCACCGTTGCTCCCGGTCCGGACGGCTCAGCCATAGACATCAATCATCCGCGCATCGGGTTGGAATGGCGAGGGCCGCATTCGAAGATCCAATCGCGTCTGCCACCTCACGTCACACGACGACGAAACGATGCGTCGTCGACGACGCATCAATGAACCGATGGGGCCGCGCCAGACCGCTGCGGCCCAACAGATTTCGGCGGGCCACCCCTTGAGCCAGCCACGCCGAAAGCCCATCTATTAGGCCGCAATTGGCCGGGGGACAGGCCAGGCGGACGTTGCAGCAACGGCCGGCGGTCCATATATATCCCCTCGGCTTTCGGGACGGCCCCCTTTAAAAACGGGGGTTCGGGCGGCGCTTCGGGCCGTGCGGACCCGCCGATGGAGAGAGATATATGGCGAAGGTTATCGGCATCGACCTCGGCACGACCAATTCCTGCGTCGCCGTCATGGAGGGCAAGCAGGCCAAGGTCATCGAGAACAGCGAGGGCGCGCGCACCACCCCCTCGCAGGTAGCCTTCACGGAAAGCGGCGAGCGGCTGGTCGGCCAAGCGGCCAAGCGTCAGGCGGTGACCAATCCCGAAAACACCTTCTACGGCATCAAGCGGCTGATCGGCCGGCGCATGACCGACCCGATGGTCAAGAAGGAGATGGACCTCGTTCCCTTCAAGATCGTGCCGGGCGACAACGGCGACGCCTGGGTCGAGAGTCGCGGCAAGAAATTCGCGCCGTCGCAGATCAGCGCCTTCGTCCTGCAGAAGATGAAGGAAACCGCCGAAGCCTATCT
>JBAVMB010000558.1:0-4378 GCA_049689615.1 Allostellaceae bacterium | reverse complement strand
GACGGCCGCCGCCATCGGCTTCATGCCCTCTTCAAGGTGACGGTTGACGTTTTCGACGACGATGATGGCGTCATCGACGACGAGGCCGATTGCGAGCACCAGCGCGAGCAGCGTCAGCAAATTGATCGAGAAGCCGAACGCCTGCATCATCGTGAATGTGCCGATGAGCGACAGCGGGATGGCGATGGTTGGAATCACCACCGAGCGCACCGAGCCGAGGAACAGGAACACCACCGCAGTGACGATCAGCAGCGCTTCGACCAGTGTGTGGATCACCTCGCTGATCGCGCTGTTCACGAACTTCGTCGAATCATAGACGATCGTGCCTTGCAGGCCTTTTGGTAGCTGGCTCTGAATCGTCGGAAAGACGTCGCGCACGCCCTTGGTGACGTCGAGCAGATTGGCCGCCGGCGCGACCTGGATGCCGATATAGACCGCACGCTGGCCGTCGAATCCGACCTGTGAATCGTAATCGTCAGCACCAAGCGTGACGTTGGCAATGTCCTTTAGCCGGACGATGGCGCCACCCGATTGCTTGATGACCAGATTCTTGAACTCGTCGACGCTGTGCAGATTGGTCGAGGCGCTGAGGTTCACCTGGACCATCTGGCCCTTGGTGTTCCCGATACCCGAGATGTAGTCATTCTGCGACAGCGCCGCCGACACGTCGGTACCGGTCAGGCCATAGGCGGCAAGCTTCGCCGGATCGAGCCAGGCGCGCAGCGCGAAGGTGCGGCCGCCAAGGATTTCGGCGGTCTGCACGCCGGGCACCGCCTGCAGCTTGGGCTGCACGACACGCACCAGGTAGTCGGTGATCTGGTTCGGTGCCAGCGTCTCGCTCTTGAAGCCGAGATACATTGCGTCGAAGGTCTGGCCGATCTTGATGGTCACGACCGGCTGCTGCGCGCCGGGCGGCAGCTGGTTCAGCACCGAAGTGATCTTGGCGTTGATCTCGGTCATCGCCTTGTCGGCATCGTAATTCAGCCGCAGATTGGCGGTGATCGTGCTCGTCGACATCTGGCTGATCGACGTCAGGTAGTCGATGCCGTTGGCCTGGGCGATGGCGTTCTCGAGCGGCGTGGTGATGAAGCCGGCGATCACCGCCGGGTCGGCGCCATAATAGGTGGTGACGACGGTCACCACTGCGTTCTCGGTGCGCGGATACTGCAGGACCGGCAACGTGCCGACAGAACGCAGGCCGAGCACGAGAATCAGCAGGCTCACCACCATGGCGAGCACCGGCCGGCGGATGAAGATGTCGGTGAACTTCATCGCGTCTACTCTTCCTGCGGATGCGGATTGGGATTGTCGGCCGGCACGACCGAGTTGTTGATGATCAGGCGCGAGCCATTGCGCAGCTTCATCTGCCCGGCAGAGACGACCGTGGTGCCGGCATCTACGCCCTTGAGGATCGCGACCTGATCGCCGCGTGTCGGGCCGGTGGTGACGAAGGCCTGCTGCGCCTCAAGCTGCGGATGGCCCTGCGCGTCCTTGCCCTTGTCCTGAACCACATAAACCGTGTTGCCGTATGGATTATAAATGATAGCCGTCTGCGGCAGCGTGACGTAGCGCTCCTCGGAGCCGATGTCGATCGTCACCTTGGCGTACATGCCGGGCAACAGCAGATGATCGGGATTGGCGAGCGACGCGCGCACCTGGACATTACGCGTCGCGACATCGACCACTGGATTGATCGCCGTGATCTTGCCGACGAAGCTTTGGTCCGGGTAGGTATCGACCGTCGCGGTCACCAGCTGGCCTTCGCGGATCTCGGCCAGGGCCTGCTGCGGCAGCGTGAAATCGACATAGATCGGATCGAGCGCCTGCAGCGTGACAATTTTCGTGCCGGCGGCCAGATATTGTCCGACGTCGATGGCGCGGATGCCGAGATGGCCGGCAAACGGCGCGCGCAGGGTCTTCTTGTCAACGATCGCCTGCTGCTCGGCCACTTGGGCCTGGGCGTTGCGTAGCGTCGCGGAATCGGTGTCGACCTGCGCCTTGCTGACGGCGTTGACCTTGAGCTGTTTCTCGTCCCGCGTCAGGTTGATCGCGTCGAGATCGGCGGTGGCCTGAAGCGCGTGCAGCTTGGCGACGTCATCGTCCGAGTGCAGCGTCATCAGCACCGTTCCAGCGCTGACATCATTACCCGATTGGAAATAGAGTTTATCGACGACCCCGGCGACTTCGAGCGACAGCTCGGCGCCATTGACAGCGCGCAGCGACCCGACCGCCGTCAGGGTCGGCTGCCATTCCTGCGTTGTCGCCACCACCGTCGAAACCGTCTGCGGCGGATTGGCGAAGGCGCGCATCGCCTTGCCGATCATGATCGAGCGGAAGGCTTCGAAGCCGAAGATGATGAACAGCACGACTGCTGCGATCGCCAGCATGATAATCATGCGCTTTGCCAGCGGACTCAGCCCGCGGAAGTGCTGCTTTACGTCGCGTGGATCGAACGGCATGGCTTAGTCCTGGGTTTGATTCTGGGCGACGTCCGAACGGTGCCACCAGCCGCCACCGAGCGCCTCGAACAGCGCGGCGGTGTCGGCATAGCGGGCGGCTTGCGTCTGGACGAAAACGATGACGGTCTGGCGATACGTCGTTTCGGCGTTCAATAACTCGATGTAGTTAATGGCGCCGAGCCGGTATTGATCCTGCGCGAGCGCCAAACTGTCGGCAGCGGAGCGCTCCGCGGCCGTGCTCGCCTGCAACGCATCGGCGTCGGATTGCAGCGCGCGCAGCGTATCGGCGACGTTCTGAAATGCCGACAGCACCGTGCTGCGATACTGCGCAGCGGCAGCGTCATACGCCGCTTCGACTGCGCGCTTTTCGTGCAGCAGCGTGCCGCCATGGAACAGCGGCTGCGTCACGCCGGCGGCCAGGCTCCAGATACCGGTGCCGGATGCGAACATGCCGCCGAGCGTCGCGGCCTCGGTGCCGATATCGCCCGTGAGATTGAACTGCGGCAGCATATTCGCGGTGGCGACGCCGACTTCGGCGCTTGCTTCATGCAGCGTCGCTTCGGCGGCGCGCACATCCGGGCGCTGCTCCACCAGGCGCGACGGCAGGCTCACCGGCAGCGCTTGCGGCAGGGTCAAGGTCGCGAGATCAAAGGTCTGGCCCGGCGGCTGGTTGGGGAAGCGGCCGATCAGAGCGGCAATGCGATCGCGCTCCTGTGCCAACAGCTTCTCCAGCGGCGGCAGCGTCGATTTCACCTGCGCAAGCGTGGCCGCCTGCTGCAGCACTGCGCCGCGCGCGACCGCGCCAAGCTCGAACTGGTGATTGAGCAGATCGAGCACGTCACTATCGGCCTTGATGATGTCCTCGGTCGACGCGATCTGGGCCCGTAGCCTCGCTTCGTCCACCGCGGCCGCAACCACATTCGACGTCAGCGTCAGGTATGCCGCTTCGAGCTGGAAGCGTTGGAAGGTTTCAACCGCTTCGGATGCTTCGACCTGTCGGCGCGTACCGCCAAAAACGTCGGGTGAATAACCGACGGTGATTTCGCCGGTGTTGAGGCTGAAGATGCTGCGCGTTTTGGGCTGTCCGATGGACGCGCCGTTGAGCTTCTCGCGCGTGTGGTTGAACTCGGCGCCAATCGTCGGGAAGAAGCCGCCTTCGGTCGCCAGCGTGTTTTCGTGCGCCTGACGCAGCGATGCCTGCGCGGCCGTGAGGTCGGGGTTGTGCGCGAGCGCTTCTTTCACCAGCGTGTCGAGCGCCGGCGAATGGAACAGGCTCCACCATTCGCCCGGAATATCTTCGCCGATGTTGAATTGTTGGGCCGTGCCGCCGGCAACATCGGTCGCCGCCGTGGCGGCGAGTTTCTCCGGTGTGTAGCCGGCGTCGGCGGGCGCCGCAGGCTCTTTGAAATCGGGACCGACCGCACACGAGGCCAGCGCCAATGCGGCAACCACGACCAACAGACGGCGACTCATCGCCCGCCTCCGGCAAAAATCGCCCGCGTATGTTCGCAGACCACACGCTGCACCGCGCGCACCCGCGCGCGGTCGAAGATCTTCCAGCGCATCGTCCGCGCCGCCGGCTTGTTGCAGAACACTGTCGCCTGGCCGAGGATCGCAGCGGTGCGCAGCCAAGTCCGCTCGTCCTTGAGCGAGCGTCCGATCAGCCGCGCAACCAAAACCGCACACGGTTCGCCGACGCAGCGCCGCATCGTCGCGTAAAGCGATTCGAGCGCCGCTGAGCGCTCGACTTCGGCGCGGGCGATGAACAGCTTGCGGCTTTCGATGCTGGCGCGGGTATCGCCCTCGCCACCTTCGAACACCAGCGCGACGAATTCTTCGAGAAGATCGAGCAACAGCGCGAGGGTCGCAGCGCGCGACGGTTTGCCGGCCGCGAACGCCGCCTTCACGCGGGCGCCGAC
>JBAVMB010000557.1:0-2880 GCA_049689615.1 Allostellaceae bacterium | reverse complement strand
GTGATTGACCGTCACCAGGGTCCCACTGGCGACCGGTTCGAACAGCACTTCAATTTCTGAATCGGGATCGGCGGCGGTGAATTTGGTCGTACGCCAAGACTGCACGATGCGCTTCCCCGGATCGAGCGTCAGATTCTTGCCGGTGATGTAACCGTCCCAGACGGTGAACGTGCCGCCGACACGGCCGGAGCAGGTTGCCGGATGGCCGCCGGTCATCGCGGCGTGGGCGCTGCTGTCGAGCCAGGCGTCGTAGACCGCATGCGGCGGCGCCGGAACGACGTCAGAGACGCTGAAAGCCAAGCTCATGCTGGTCCCCCGTGGAGACCTGCGCATCATACACCGCGACCGCGGTCATGTTCACCAGGCCGCGGACTGTCACCGCCGGGGTCACGATATGAGCGGGCTTCCGGAGCCCTAACAGGATGGGCCCGATATTGAGGCCGTCACCCAACACCTTGAGCAGATTGAAGGCGATGTTGGCGGCGTCGAGACTGGGCATGATCAGCAGATTGGCGGCGCCTTTGAGGCGCGAATTCGGGAAGACGCGGTTGCGGATCTCTTCGACAATCGCTGCGTCGCCATTCATCTCGCCCTCGACTTCGAGATCGGGCGCGCGCTTGAGCAGCAGCTCCATCGCCTGACGCATCTTGCGCGCGCCAGGCGTATCCGAGCCGCCGAAGTTCGAATGCGACAGCAGCGCGATCTTCGGCTCGACGCCGAAATAACGCACCGCTTCAGCCGCGCGCACGGTCATCTCGGCAACTTGCTCGGCCGTTGGATCGTCGACGACATAAGTGTCGCAGAGGAAGAACGTGCCCTTGGGCGTGATCAGGCCGGTGAGCGCCGCCGGCGCCGATGCGCCCGGCACCAGGCCGATGATATCCACCACGTGACGCAGATGGCGATGATACGTGCCGACCGCGCCACAGATCATGGCGTCGGCTTCACCGCGGCGCACCATCAGCGACGCGATCACCGAAGTGCGCGTGCGCACCAGATAACGCGCGAAATCCGGCGAGATGCCTTTGCGCTCCATCAGCTTATGATAGAGGGACCAATATTCGTTGTAGCGCGGGTCGCTGGTCGGATCGACCAACTCGACGTCACCGCCGAGCTCGATCCGTAGGTTGAGGCGCTCGATCCGCTTTTGCGCGACGTCACGTCGGGCGATGATGATTGGCCGCGCGAGACCGTTGTCAACAACCTGTTGCACGGCGCGCAGCACGCGTTCGTCCTCGCCCTCGCCATAGACGACGCGCTTTGGATCCTTGCGCGCATGCTCGAAGATTGGCCGCATCAGCAGGCCGGAGCGGAAGACGAACTCGTTGAGACGGTCGCGATAGGCGGCGAAATCGGTAATCGGCCGCGTCGCGACGCCGGACTCGATCGCCGCCTTGGCAACCGCCGGCGCAATCTCGACGATGAGGCGCGGATCGAACGGCTTCGGAATGATGTAGTCGCGGCCGAAAGTGAGGATGGTCTCGCCATACGCGGCGGTGACGATGTCCGACGGCTCGGCCAGCGCCAGATCGGCGAGCGCGTTGACCGCGGCGAGCTTCATCGCCTCGTTGATCGTAGTCGCGCCGACGTCGAGCGCACCGCGGAAGATGAACGGAAAGCACAAGACGTTGTTGACCTGGTTTGGATAGTCGGTGCGGCCCGTCGCCAGCACGGCGTCCGGCCGCACGGCCAGCGCCGCTTCGGGCGAAATTTCCGGAACCGGATTCGCCAGCGCCAGGATCAGCGGATTGGGCGCCATGGACTTGACCATCTCGGTGCTCAGCACGTTAGGCGCCGACAGGCCGAGGAAGATGTCGGCGCCGGCGATCACTTCGCCGAGCTTGCGCGCCTTGGTGTCCTTGGCGTAGCGCGCCTTGCGTGGATCCATTTCCTCCTTACGGCCCTTGTAGACGACGCCGTGCACATCAGTGACGACGACGTTCTCGACCTTGAGGCCCATATCGACCAGCAGATCGAGACAGGCGAGCGCCGCAGCGCCGGCGCCCGAGGCGACGAGCTTCACCTGATCGAGCCGCTTGCCGACCAGCTTGAGGCCGTTGCGCACCGCCGCGCCGACGATGATCGCGGTGCCGTGCTGGTCGTCGTGGAAGACCGGAATCTTCAGCCGCTGGCGCAGCTTCTCCTCGATGGTGAAGCATTCCGGCGCTTTGATGTCCTCAAGATTGATGCCGCCAAAGGTCGGCTCGAGCGCGGCGACGACCTCGACCAGCTTGTCGGGATCGCGCTCGTTGATCTCGATGTCGAAGACGTCGATGCCGGCGAATTTCTTGAACAGCACCGCCTTGCCTTCCATCACCGGCTTGGCGGCGAGTGGGCCGATTGTGCCGAGGCCCAGAACCGCGGTCCCGTTGGTGATGACGGCGACAAGATTGGCGCGCGCCGTCAGGTTCGCAGCTTCCTGCGGGTTGGCAACAATCGCCATGCAGGCAGCGGCGACGCCGGGCGAATAAGCCAGCGACAGATCATGTTGTGTCGAGAGCGGCTTGGTAGCGACGATGGCGATCTTGCCGGGCGTCGGATGGCGGTGATACTCGAGCGCCCCGTCGCGCAAATCTTCAGCCATCGTCACTCCTCAGGATGCCGCGCGGACCTCGCCTCGGCATCTGCGCCGAGTATCAGTCCGCCGGCGGAACGGGAATGGTGCGGTCGAGAAGACTCGAACTTCCAAGGGGTTTCCCCCACTAGCACCTCAAGCTAGCGCGTCTACCAATTCCGCCACGACCGCGATAGGATTCGGCAAATGCCGCAGATGGCGCGGCTGATTACCAAATCCGCATGAGCATAGCAAGCACGCCCCCCAAGACGGAAGCCATCGAATGGCGCAAGAACACGAAGCCGGTTCCCTATGAAGAGGCCGTC
>JBAVMB010000556.1:0-4527 GCA_049689615.1 Allostellaceae bacterium | reverse complement strand
AGCAGTCGAGGGCGATCATTTCGCCATTCTCGGCCTGCCGCTGCTGCCGTTACTCGATTTTCTGCGCGACACCGGTGTGATCGCACCATGATGAAAGCGTGCGTCATGGGCTGGCCGATCGCGCATTCACTGTCGCCGGCCCTGCATGGTTATTGGCTCAAGGTCCACGGAATTGATGGCGAATACACGCGTCAGGCGGTGCGGCCGGAGGAACTGCCGGCGGCGCTCGCGCGCCTCAAGACCGACGATTGGCGCGGCTGCAACCTGACGATCCCCCATAAAGAGGCCGCGATGGCGCACCTGGACCGCGTCGATGTCGCTGCGCGCCGCGTCGGCGCCGCCAATACGGTCGTGGTGGAGAACGGCCAGCTTGCCGGCTTCAACACTGACGGTTTCGGCTTCATGGAAAATCTGCATGCTGCCGTGCCGAACTTCGATGCCAAGACCGGACCGGCGGTGGTGCTCGGTGCTGGTGGCGCCGCGCGCGCTATTGTCGATGCGTTGAACGCGGCCGGCGCACCTGCCGTCCGCCTGATCAATCGTTCGGCCGACCGCGCCCGCGCGCTCGCGCGCGATCTTGGCGGCGCTATCGAATTGGTGCCGTGGGACCGCCGCACAGCCGCGCTCGACGGCATCGCACTGCTGGTCAATGCCACCAGCCTCGGCATGGCGGCCAATCCGCCACTCGATATCGATCTGGCGCGGCTGCCGCGGACCGCGCTGGTCAACGATATCGTCTATGCGCCCCTGGAGACCCCGCTATTGCGGGCGGCTAAAACGCGCGGCAACCGCGTCGTCGACGGCCTCGGCATGTTGCTGCACCAGGGCCGGCCCGGCTTCAAGCTGTGGTTCGGCGTGATGCCCGAGGTAACGCCGGCGTTGCGCCAGGCCGTACTCGCAGCGATGCGATAAGGCCATGAAGATCCTCGGCCTCACTGGCAGCATCGGCATGGGCAAGAGCACGGCGTCGGCGCTGCTCACCGATCTCGGCGTGCCGGTCTACGACGCCGATCGCGCTGTGCATGCGCTGTTGGCGCCCGGCGGCGCGGCGGTGAAGCGGGTCGTTCGCGCCTTTCCGGCGGCCAAGACCGGCAAAGGCGTGTCGCGCCCGAAGCTCGGCAAGCTGGTCTTCGGCAAGCCCAAGGCGCTCAAGCGGCTCGAGGCGATTCTCCATCCGCTGGTGCGACAACAGGAAAAAGCCTTCTTGCGCCAGATGCGCGCGCGGCGCGCGCGCCTCGTCGTGCTCGACATTCCGCTGCTTTACGAAACCGGCGGCGAGAAGCGCTGTGACGCCGTGGCGGTAGTGTGGGCGCCGGCGGCGTTGCAACGCACCCGGGTGCTGCGTCGGCCGGGCATGGACGCGAAGCGGCTGCGCGCCATCCTGGCCCAGCAGCTGCCCGATCGCGTCAAGCGCGCGCGCGCCGATTTTGCGGTGCCGTCGGGTTTGGGCCGCGCCGTGACCCGGCGCGCGTTAGCGCGAATCGTTGCGGCGCTCGATCCGGCTTGCGATGCAGACTCCGGCGGTTCAGACTGAATCGCGATGCGCGAGATCGTCCTCGACACCGAAACGACAGGCCTTGATCCGGCCGACGGCCACCGCATCGTCGAAATTGCCTGCATCGAACTGCACAATCACCTGCCGACCGGCAAATTCTTCCACCGCTACGTCAATCCTGAGCGCGCAATGACCGCCGAAGCCGAAGCGGTGCACGGGCTGGGCGACGACTTCCTGCGTCGGCACGAACCTTTCGCCGCGATCGCTGCCGAGTTTGTCGCTTTCATCAGTGACGCGCAGGTCGTGGCGCACAATGCCGGCTTCGACGTCGCCTTCGTCAACGCCGAGCTCAAACGCCTCGAATTGCCGCCGTTTGCGGGTGCGGTTGTCGACACGTTGGAGATCGCGCGCAAGCGCTTTCCCGGCGCGCCAGCCAGCCTCGATGCGCTGTGCCGGCGTTTCGCCATCGATCTGTCGGCGCGCGACAAGCACGGCGCCAAGCTCGACTGCGAGTTGCTGGCCAAGGTGTACCTCGAGTTGGTCGGTGGCCGGCAATCGGCGCTCGATCTCGGCGCGACGGCGATCAAGGCTGCGACACGCGCCGCCAGCGACCGTCCAGCCCGCGCGCCGCGGCATTACGAAGCCAGCGCCGACGAACTCGCGCGTCACGCTGCGCTGGTGGCCAAGCTCAAAGCGCCGATCTGGCAGAACTAGGCGTTCGCGGCGGGTGCCTGCGGCTGAGCCGCCGCCTGGCGGCGCAGCAGCTCGCTGAAATTGATCGGCTGCATGAACACCGGCGGAAAGCCGCCGTCGCGCGTTGCATCGGCGATGATCGCGCGCGCGAACGGGAACAGCAGCCGCGGCGTCTCGACCAGCAGCGCCTGCGGCATGTCTTCCTGACGCAGATTGGTCAGCGTCACCGCCGCGCCATAGGTCAGCTCGACAACGAACAGCGTCTCGTTCTTGGCGGTGGCGCGCGCGTGGATGACGAGCACGACCTCGTAGCGGTCGCCGCCGAGCGCGCCGGCGCGGACGTCGACATTGACCTGCAGCTCGGGCTGCTGCTGTTGCATCAGGCTGAGCGGCGCGCGCGGATTCTCGAACGACAGATCCTTGATGTATTGCGCGTTGATGGTCAGCGCGCGGCCGGATTCGGCCTCGCCTGCGCTGGCGGCCGCCATCGCGCCCGCGCCGTTATCCTTTTCGGCCATCGTTAGCCTCGCCTTAAATTGACCTTATTCCCGTAGCGCGGTCGCTACCATGGATCACCAGCCCGCACAACGGGCAACCTTGCCCTTTTGCCGTCGCCGGCCTATCTACCAGCCATGAACGGCGGCGATTTCCAGCTCTTCGAGATCATCCTGTTTGCGGTGGTCGCGGGATTCCTTTTGCTGCGGCTCCGAAGCGTGCTCGGCCGTCGCACCGGCACGGAGAAGCGCATCGACCCGTTCGCGCCCCGTCCGGTGCCGCCGCCGCGGCCGTCGCCATTCGCTGCGCCCGGCGCGTCACCAGGTCCTGTGATCGACGGCCAGGCGACACCGGTTGGCGATCCGCCTGTCGCGGGCAAGACCCCCGGCGCTGGCGCGGTCAAGGCGGCGGATTCCTCCTTCGACGAAGCCGCATTCCTCAAGGGCGCGCGTGGCGCGTTCGAGATCGTGGTCAACGCCTTCGCGGCCGGCGACGTCGCCGCGCTCAAGCCGCTGCTCGCGTCCAACGTGCTCGATAGCTTCGCCGGCGCCCTCAGGGCCCGCGGCGGCAACAAGATGCCGAGCCCGCTGATCAGCATCAAGAACGCGGAGATTGTCGAAAGCGGGATCGAAGGCGCGACCGCGCTGGTCACGGTCAAGTTCGTTTCGGACCAGCACGGCGAGGGCAATACCGTCGAAGAGCATGTCGATGCCTGGGTCTTCTCGCGCCCGCTCAAGGCGCGCGACCCTAACTGGACGCTGATCGCGACCTCGGCACCGCATGGCTGAGCGCCGGTTGCGGCGCGCGGCCAGCCTATTTCTGACTGTTCTGCTGAATGCCTGCGCGCCCGCGCCGTCGCCAGCGCCGCATCTCGCACTCACCCGCGTTTCGTTCGCCGACCTGCCGGGCTGGCGCGACGGCGACCAGGCGGCGGCATTGGTGGCGTTGCTGCGCTCGTGCGCGGCGTTCGCCAAGCTGCCCGGTGACACCAGGCTTGGTGTTGCCGGTATTGCCGGCGACTGGCGTAAGCCGTGCGCCGCCGCGGCGGCGTTGCACGATTCCGACGCCGAAGCCGCGCGGCAATTCTTCGAGCGCGCCTTCACACCATTCGCGATGTCGGACAACGGCAAGACCGACGCGCTTGTCACGGGTTATTACGAGCCCGAGCTTTCCGGCGCGCGCCACAAGAGCGCGCGCTTCAGTGTGCCTATCCTGACGCGGCCGCCCGACCTGGTGAGCGTGTCGCTCGGCGCGTTCCGGCCTTCGTGGCGCGGCGAGCGGATCGCCGGCCGCGTCGTTGACGGCAAGCTCATGCCCTACTGGACGCGCGCCGAGATCGAAGCCGGTGCGCTCGACCGCTTTCATCTCGCGCTGTTCTATGCCGCCGATCCGATCGAGCTGTTCTTTCTCCAGATCCAGGGCTCGGGCCGTGTGCGTCTGCCCGATGGCAGCACGGTTGAAATCGGTTATGACGGCGAGAATGGTCGGCCCTATGTCGCGCTCGGCCGGCTGTTGATCGAGCGCGGCGCGATGAGCCTCGACCAGGTTTCGATGCAATCGATCCAGGTGTGGCTGCACGCGCATCCCGCCGACGCAAAGGATTTGATGGACGAAAATCAATCTTACGTCTTCTTCCGCGTTCTTCCCGGCGATGCGCCCTTCGGTGCGGAAGGGGTCGCGCTCACGCCGCAACACAGCGTCGCGGTCGATCCACGTTTTGTGCCGATGGGCGTGCCGCTATGGCTCGACGTCGCGCAGGGCACCGCCGTGACGCGGCGATTGGCAATGGCGCAGGACACCGGCGCGGCCATCAAGGGACCGCTGCGCGCCGACCTGTTCTGCGG
>JBAVMB010000555.1:0-1826 GCA_049689615.1 Allostellaceae bacterium | reverse complement strand
GACTGGTATAAATCGCCGCCGGCTTCCACGTCCGGGCGATGCGCGCGGCAACGGCGTTTGCCTGTGCCCGGCCGAGCGCGGTCAGCGGCGTCTCGCGCCGGCCGCGGAAGCGCTCCGGCTTGATGCCTTCGACATGACCGTGACGCGTCAAGACGATCGTCGCCATTGCGCCGTCATAGCGAAGGCCGCAACGGCGCGCAATCCGCGGGCTCCGGTCCCCGGTTGCGCCGAGGCGCGATGACCGCTAATGACAAAGCTAGCCAGCGGCGAGCCGGGGGGCGATGCGGCGGTTTTGGGGCGATACCGGCACGCTGTACGGATTGGCAACGATCCTGCTGATCGCGCCCTTCTTCATCTTCCGTGACGTTCCGCTTTACGATCTGCCCAATCGCATCGTCGGCTTGCAAATCCTGTTCGGCCAAGCACCCGCCGCGGCAAGTCAATATTACGCCGCCACTTGGAAGCTGGTTCCCAACCTCGCAGTCGAGGGCTGGATCGGAATTTTCCATTTCGCCATGTCGGTTGATGTCGCGGTGCGGCTGTTTCTTGCCGCCACCGTCGCGCAATTGTTCTGGGGCACGGTCGCGCTCCATAAGGCGTTGTTTGGCGGCCGCAGCCGCTTCGCCCTCGCCGCCGCGCTATTCGCCTATAACGGCCCGCTGCTGTTCGGCTTCATCAATCTCAGCTTCGGCCTCGGCATGGTGCTTTGGGCAACGGCGGCCTGGATCCGATGGCGCGACGAACCGTGGGCGCTGCTGCTCTTCGCGCCGGTCGGCTGTTTGATCCTGCTGGCGCACGTGTTCGCCTTTGCGGTCTACGCGCTGGTTATTTGCGCCTACGAACTCGGTGCAACGCGGCAACGGCGTCGCGAGTGGCTCGCGCTGCTGCATCTCTTGGTGCCGATCGCCCTTTACGCCTTTGGGATGCGCCACGCCATTGGCGGCGGTCTCGCTTACCTGTCGCCGCTGCTGAAATTGGTCCAGATCGGCGGCACGATCGGCTTCTACAACCCGCTCTTCGATATGCTGTCGCTATTGGTGATTTTGCTCGGCGTGACGATGGCTGCACATCGTCTCGAGTTCGCGCGCGAGATGACCCTGCCGCTGGCGGCTCTCGTCATTGCTTACATCGCCTTGCCCCATCAGATCGGCAGCGCCACCTTCGTCGATTATCGGTTGCCGCCTGTGATCGCACTGTTCATTTGCGGCAGCCTGACGTGGCGCGAGAGCCGCCGGCGGCCGCATGCCGAGATTTTCATCGCCGTGCTGTTCGGTCTGCGCTGGCTGCTGATGGTCGGGCAATTCCACGTTTGGCAAGCGGATTATGCGCAATACCGCGCCGCCTTCGATCAGTTGCCGCCAGGCGCCAAGCTGCTGCCGCTGACGCGCGATCCTAATGAAATCGATGCCACCGCGCATCCGCCGCTGGCCCATGTCGATGCGCTGGCCGTCAGCGTACGCGGTGCGCTGGTGCCCGATCTCTTCGCCGGCCTGAGTTACGAGCTGCTCGACTACCGCGCGCCGTACCGCGAGCTGGCGACGCAGAACCCGACCGCTTCGCTGGCGCCAAAATTCGATTACGTGCTGCTGATCCGGCCGGCAGAATTGTCCTCCACGCCAGTGCCGCACTACCGCGAAATCGCGCGCGGCCGCACCTTCGTGCTAGGACAAATCCAGCGTTAGATGGTGTCAGCGCAAGCTGGCGTTGAGCTTTTGCAGTGCCGCGTTGCCGGGCACGAGCTCGGCGTGGCCCAGCGCGTTGAGCGGCGTTTCGACCGTTTCGATATGGTCGTGCAGATCGTGCGCCTCGGGATCGACGTAAAGCAG
>JBAVMB010000554.1:0-4198 GCA_049689615.1 Allostellaceae bacterium | reverse complement strand
GGCTTGCCGTCCGCGGCCGCGCGGCGTCAAACGTGCCGACGGCGCCGAGTGCGCGTCGCCTAGATTTCCGCCACTTCGCGGATGCCGGGCACGGTCTGGAGCGCGGCAGCGAGCCGCGGCGTGACTTTGAAGCCGCCGGGCAGCGTAATCTCGACTTCGCGCGCGTCGTCCAAAGCAACCACCACGCTGACGCGCCCGCGGCCGCCGCTTTCGGTGGCAACCGCCTTGCGCACGCCGGGCAGCGCCTCTTCCCGGTCCACCACCAGCCGCAGGCCGGCGGCAGCACCGGCCGCCACCTTGTCGAGCGCCTCAATACGTTGCGCCGTCAGCCGGTAGGTGTCGCCGTCGACGCGGACATCGGCAGTGATCAGCAGCGGCTGGCTGGATTCGAGCAGGATGCGGCTGTCGCGCAGCACTTCAGAGAACGCCATCACCTCATAGACGCCGCTCATGTCCGAAACCTGGAGAAACGCGAAGCGGTTGCCGCGCGCCGAAGTGCGCTCCTTGCTGCCGATGACCACGCCGGCGAGCTTCACCCGCGTCTCCGCGCCTGCCGGCCGCCGTCCCAGATCGGCGAAACGCAGCACCCCCAAACGCGCCAGGCTCTTGCCGTAGGGATTAAGCGGATGGCTCGACAGGTAGAAGCCGATCGCCTCGAATTCTTTCTGGAGCCGTTCGGCTAGTGGCCAATCGGTGATCGCCGGCAGCGCCGGCCCGGCCGCCGGGCCGGCAGCGCCCGCGAATAGATTGACCTGCTGGCTGGCGCGCTCGTTAGCGGCGGCATTGGCGTGGCGCAACAGCAGCTCGATGGTGGCGAAGGCCTGCGCCCGGTTGGGCGCAATGGCGTCGAAGGCGCCGGCCTTCACCAGGCTCTCGAATTGCCGCTTGTTGAAGTGCTTGGGGTCGATGCGCGCCGCGAAATCGAACAGATCCTGGAACGGCCCGCGGGCGGTGCGCTCGGCGACGACCTGGCGCATCGCCGCCGATCCCACGCCCTTGACCGCAGCGAGCGCGTAGCGGATCGCGCCGCTCTCGCCCGCCGCCTCAACCGCGAACTCGACGTCGGAGCGGTTGATGTCGGGCGGCAGCAGCTTGATGCCGAGCCGGTCGCATTCCTGGCGGAAGACGTTGAGCTTGTCGGTGTTGCCGAGATCGAGCGTCATCGATGCCGCCAGGAACTCGACGGAATAGTTCGCCTTGAGATAAGCGGTCTGGTACGCGACCAGCGCATAGGCTGCGGCGTGCGACTTGTTGAAGCCGTAACCGGCAAACTTCGCCACTTGCTCGAAGATGTATTCGGCGAGGCGGTCGTTGACGCCGTGCGCCTTGGCGCCGTCGATGAACTGTTTGCGTTGTGCCTCCATCTCTGACTTGATCTTCTTGCCCATGGCGCGGCGCAACAGGTCGGCGCTGCCGAGCGAATAGCCCGATAGCACCTTGGCAATCTCCATCACCTGTTCCTGGTAGATGATGATGCCCTGGGTCTCCTCAAGGATCGGCTCGAGATCGGGATGCATGTATTCCGGGCGCTCGCTGCCGTGCTTCACCGCGATGTAGCGCGGGATGTTCTCCATCGGACCAGGACGATAGAGCGCGTTGACGGCGACGATGTCCTCGAAGCGGTCGGCGTCGAGCTTTTTCAGCACGTCGCGCATGCCGGCACCTTCGAGCTGGAACACGCCGACGGTTTCGCCGCGGGCCAGCAGCCGGAAGGTCTTGCTGTCGTCGAGCGGCAAGTTGCTGAGATCGACGTCGATGCCGCGCGCCGCCAGCAAGTCGCGCGCCTTGGCGAGCACGGTCAAGGTCTTGAGGCCGAGAAAGTCGAACTTCACCAGTCCGGCGGCCTCGACGTATTTCATGCTGAACTGTGTCACCGGCATGGACGAGCGTGGATCGCGATAGAGCGGCACTAGCTCGTCCAGGGGCCGGTCACCGATGACGACGCCGGCTGCGTGCGTCGAGGCATGGCGGTACAGCCCTTCGAGCTGCAGCGCGATCTCGATCAACCGCGCTACCTGCGGATCGTCGTCGCGCATCTGTTGCAGCATCGGCTCGCCGTCGATCGCCTGCTGCAAGGTCACCGGCGCCGCCGGATTGTTCGGCACCAGCTTGCAGATGCGGTCGACCTGACCGTAGGGCATGCCGAGGACGCGGCCGACGTCGCGCAGCACTGCACGCGCCTGCAACTTGCCGAAAGTGATGATCTGCGCCACGCGGTCGCTGCCGTAGCGTTCCTGCACGTGGCGGATGACTTCGTCGCGGCGATCCTGGCAGAAATCGATGTCGAAGTCCGGCATCGACACGCGTTCGGGATTGAGGAAGCGCTCGAACAGCAGACCGAGACGCAGCGGGTCGAGATCGGTAATGGTCAGCGCCCAGGCGACCAGCGAGCCGGCGCCCGAACCGCGGCCCGGGCCGACCGGAATATTCTGCGCCTTGGCCCATTGGATGAATTCGGCAACGATCAGGAAATAGCCGGCGAAACCCATCTTGACGATGACGTCGAGCTCGTAAGCGAGCCGCTCGCGATAAGGCGCCGCCGCAGATTCACGTTGCGCCGCGTCGAGATTGGGCAGGAGAACCTGCGCCAGACGGTGCTCCAGACCCACCTCTGCCGCTTGGTGCAGCTCCGCCGCCTCGTCGCGGCCCGACGTGCCCTTGAACGGCGGCAGGATGGGCTGACGCGGCTCCGGCATAAATGCGCAGCGCTGGGCGATCACCAGCGTGTTGTCGCAGGCCTCGGGCACGTCGGCGAAGGCGATGCGCATCTCGCTTGCCGATTTGAAGTAATGCTCAGGCGTTAGCCGCTTGCGGTTGCCGTCGGCGAGCGTCGTGCCTTGCGCGATGCACAGCAGCACGTCGTGCGCGTCGTAATCGTTACGTTCGGCGAAATGCACGTCATTCGTCGCCACCAGAGGCAGATTGTGCGCCAGCGCCACCTCGATCAGTTCCGCGTCGATGCGTTCTTCGATGGCAGTGTTGTGGCGCTGAAGCTCGATATAGAGTCGGCCGGGAAACAGGCTGGTAAGCCGCGTCAACACCGCCTCGGCCGCCGGCGCCTGGCCCTCGCCCAACAGGCGCCCGACGGGGCCCTTGGGACCACCGGAAAGACAGATCAGACCATCGGTATGGCCTTCGAGCACAGCGAGATCGAGCTGCGGCGTTTCGGCCGGCGCGCTTTCGAGGTGCGACTTGCTGACCAGCTTGAGTAGGTTGTGATAGCCCGCCTCGCTCTGCGCCAGCAACACCACCGGGTCGGGCGGCAACGCCGGGCCGATACGCGCGACACGGTTGCCGCCCTCGCCTTCGCTGCGGCGGATACCGAGCTCGCAACCAACAACGGGCTGCACACCAGCTTCGCTCGCAGCCATGGCGAACTCCAGCGCGCCGAACAGATTGCCCGAATCGGCGATCGCCACCGCCGGCATGGCGTGACGGCGGCAGAGCGCGGCCATATCCTTGATCTTGATGGCGCCGGACGATAGCGAATAGGCCGAGTGGACCCGCAGATGAACGAAATCGGCATGCGCCATGGCCGAAGCTTGTCACGCGCGCAGCGCGGCGCAAGCGGATTCTCGCGCACCGTACCAATTGCGCCGGTATTATCCACCGACTCGAACGCGACAGGAGGCGCGATGCTCTACATCATTTATGGCGAAGACCGGGAAAATGGCGCGGCGGAAATCCGCCAGACAAAAACGCCGGAGCATCTCGCCTATCTCGACCGCCACAAGGATGCGATCGTGCTGGCCGGCGCGCTGCTGACCGACGATGCGGGCAAACGCGTCGGTAGCGTCTCGATCGTCAACGTCAAGGACCGCGCCGCCGCCGAGGCCTTCGTCGCCAGCGAGCCGTTCCGCAATGCGGGGCTCTATCGCTCGATCAAGATCAGCCGCATGCGCAAGGGCCAGTGGTTTCCCGATAATGCGCCCAAGACGCCAGAAGGCGATTAGAGAGGCCGGAGGGTGACAGGCCGCCGAGCTGCATCCGATCGCATATCGAGTCGACGGATCATCGCGGCGGTTTCGAGCCAGGCGCGTGATTGGCCGAAGTCGCCGGTCGCGATGTAACTCGCAGCGCGCTGATCGGCAATGATCCCGGCGCTGCGCCCATATACTCTGATCGTCTCGCGCGCCAGGCGGTCAATCGTAGTTTCCCGTCCCATGCCTGCCTCCTGCCCGCGCGCGCCCGTCAGGGC
>JBAVMB010000553.1:0-5628 GCA_049689615.1 Allostellaceae bacterium | reverse complement strand
GCCGACCTTCAAGCTGCCGCCGGCGAAATACCGCGCATAGCCGGTGGCGCGCGCGGGATCCACTGTCGGCACCGGCTCAGCCGACGCTGCAAACAGCGCCAGCGAGTTGGCGATTTCCTGCGCGACGCTGAACCAGCCGCCGCCGTTTTCGTGAAATAACAGCAGCGATGGATACCATGGGCTGTCGGTGCGTCCGGCGAGCCAGCGCCAATGCGCGTCACGGCCAAGCATGACCCAGCCGGGGCGGCCGAGTGCGCCGGTGATGTGTGCGATCGGGCCGTCGACGGCGATAATCAGGTCGAGCTGACCGATGACCGCCGCGGCGTCGGCCGTATCGGCCAGACAGGCGGAAAGGTCGACGATCTTGTCGCCGAGGCCAGCCGACGGCACCGTCGCGCCAGCCGTATCGAGGGCGAACAAGCGGACATTGGGAATGGCGAACAGCGGCGCGAGTTCAACCAGGCTCGGTGCACGCATGCCGGCGTCGCCGCTCCAGGCAAGCCCGACCTTGAAACCGCCGCCCGCGAGCAACGTGCCGAATGTATCGGCGCGCGCCGGGTCGGCGGCGAGATACGGCGTCTCGGCCGGAATGGCCTCGCCGCGCAAGCCGAGCCGGTGTGGCAAGCTGCCGATCGGCAGGTGCGCATCGCAGCGCGGATAAGGGCCGCCGAGCGCGACGACGTCGTCGACGCCGGGCGCCGAAGCGAGCAGCGATAGCAGCTCAGCCGGCGCGGCAAGGATCACGCGTCCGACGAGCGTGTGTAGCAAATAGGCGAGGCGGACGAGGCGTAACGTTTCGCTGGCGCCGCCATCGCTCCACAGCAGCAGTGAACTGTCTTCGCCAAGCGCGCTTCCATCCCACAGCGGCGCCGGCAACTCTGGCAACGGCGTCTGCTGCCAGCGCCACTCATATTCGACGCTGCCTTCGGCGAGTCGGCCGGTGGCGAGCAAGGCTTCGCCAAGCGCGACATGCAACGCCGGGCGGTCGGGCCTCGCGGCAATCGCGCGTTCGAAATAGGTGATTGCTTCCGCCGCCTTGCCAGCATCGCGCAGGACGAGACCGGCGAGCGATAGGGCGCTGGCATGATCGGGCGCGAGGGCGAGAGCGAGGCTGGCGCACTCAGCGGCCTGATCATGCCGTCCTCGCGCACGTAACACCTCGCCCGTACTCGTGAGCAATTCGGGCGATTTCGGATGAAGCGCGAGACCACGACGCAGATGGAGTTCGGCTTCATCGAGACGGCCGCTTTGCCGCAAAACGGTGGCGAGATTGTTAATGATAGCGGCGTCGCTTGGTGCGGCGCTGAGGGCGCCGGTGAGAACGCGGATGGCTTCCGGCCGCTTGCCGGTCTGCGCCAACGCCGTTCCGTAAAGGAACAGGAGCTCGCTTTCGGCCGGCACCACTTGCAGCGCCTGGCCCAACCAAAGTTCGGCCTCGGCGAAGCGGCCCTGCCGCAACGCCTCTCGGCCGGCGCCAATCAGATCGGTCGTATTCGCGTTCGCCATCGTTCCGAACGTAGTGAAAAATGTTTTACGAAATGCCTTACGCCGGCCGGTTTTCGCCTCCGTGGACAGAGCGCCCAACGACCTCGGAGCGGAAATGCCGCGGAATGGTCGAGCCTGCGCCTTATTGCCGACATGGTTACCGGCAAGAATGCGAACGTGCTCATGGCGGGCAGCGTGGTTAAGTTTCGGTTAAGGTGTGCAGCATGCAGTGGCGGATGATCGGCGAAGTCGAACTCGATGAGCTGCTGGACGACAATGTTATGGAGCCCGTTACGCGCAGCGCCGGAGTGAGCACCGACGATATCCGGCGCCAGCTGATGGATCTCGCACGCCGGCTCGGACCGCGTCCGACGATGGCCGCGAGTATCACGCTCCGGGGCGAGCGTCTGACGCCCTGAGCGTCTCCGCCTGAGCGGCCGGCGCTGCTGGCAAAGTAAAAATCGCCTTCAATCCCGGCTCGTTATCATCGAGACGGACGCTGCCACCGTGCAATGTGGCGACCGCGCGCACCAGGCTGAGTCCGAGACCATTGCCCGGCGTCGAACGGCTGCCTTCGAGGCGGACGAACCGGTCGAAGACGACTTCGCGCCGGTCGGGCGGAATGCCCGGCCCGGTATCGGCCACTTCGATCCGCGCAACATTGCCGTCGCGGTCGACCGATAAAGACACCGTTCCAGACGGCGTGTATTTCAAAGCATTGTCGACCAAATTGGCGATTGCCTGCGACAGCAAATGGCGGTCGCCGCGCACCGGCAGGTTGTCGGGTACGCTGACGAGCAACGTCAGACCCTTGTCGTCGGCGACAGGCTCATAGAGCTCGGCGACGTTGCGCGCAATCTCGGCGAGGTCGACGACTGTCGCCGTGTCGCGGCGCGAACCGGCCTCGGCTTCAGCGATGCTGAGCAACGCATTGAAGGTGCCGAGCAGTTGATCGGCCTCGGCAATGGTCTCGGTCAGCACTTCGGCATAGCGCGCAGCGTTGGGCTTCTCCAGCAGCGTGACCTCGAGGCGCGAGCGCAATCGCGACAGGGGCGTGCGCAGATCGTGGGCGATGTTGTCGGTCACCTGGCGCATGCCGACCATTAGCCGCTCGATCTGGTCGAGCATGGCGTTGAGATTGCCGCCGAGCTGATCGAACTCGTCGCCGCTGCCGGTCAATGGAATGCGCTGCGCCAGATCGCCGTCTATGATGTGGCGCGTGGTATTGGCGACGGTTTCGACACGCCGCAGCATTTGTCGGGTCATCAGCAGGCCGCCAATAATGCCGAGGCCGAGGCTGATCAGCGCCGCCCAGGCGATGGTGCTGAGCACGTGTTGGCGGAACGCCGTGGCGTCCCGCAAATCGCGCGCCACCAGCAGGCGGTCGCCGCCGACGATGAGCTGCGTGCCGAGCGCGGTATGAACTTCGGTGCCGTTGGGCGTGTGGACGTCGAACGGGAAGGTGATCCAGCCGGGTTTGACCGGCGTGGTGCGCCGCGGCCACGCTCACAGATTGCCGGCAATCTCGTGCAGGAATGGGTCAGTCATGATGTAGATCATGTTGTCGACGCGCTCGTTGAGGCTGCGTTCGCGCACCAGCGCGACCAATCCGCCTTCGCCGAGCTGCTCGTACTGCTCCTGCAGGCCGCGGATCTCGGCGCCGACCGTCTGCTCGATCTGGGTTTCGATGAAGCCGGCGGTCGACAGATAGAAGAAGGCGAACAGCGCCAGCACCGAACCGGCAAACAGCGCGAAATAGAGCGCGGCGAGGCGGAAGGCGTTGGTATTGAAGAAGCGCGCCACGCTATCCGACGCTCAGACGATAGCCGGCGCCGCGCACCGTCTGCAGCATCGGATGCGCGAATCCCTTGTCGAGCTTTTGCCGCAGCCGGCTGATATGCACGTCGATGACGTTGGTCTGTGGATCGAAATGGTAGTCCCACACGCTTTCGAGCAGCATGGTGCGCGTCACCACTTGGCCGGCGTGACGCATGAGGAACTCGAGCAGGCTGAATTCGCGCGGCAAGAGATCGATAGGCCGGCCCTGGCGTGACACCGTGCGCGCCAGCAGATCGAGCTCGAGTTCACCAACCTTGAGCTTCGTCGTTGCTTGAACCGGCGGCCCGCGCCGTAGCACTGCTTCGATACGGGCGAGCAATTCGGCGAAGGCGAACGGCTTGACGAGATAATCGTCGCCGCCGGCGCGCAGGCCTTTGACGCGGTCGTCGACCGCGCCGAGCGCACTGAGGATCAGCACCGGCGTGCGCACTTCGGCGGCACGCAGCGCGGCGATCAGCGACAGCCCGTCCATGCTCGGCAGCATGCGGTCGACGATCAGCGCGTCGTAGCCACCGCTCGACGCCATGAACAAGCCGTCACGTCCTTCGAACGCTTGATCGACGACGTAGCCCGATTCCGCCAGGCCTTTGGCGATGTAGGCCGCCGCCTCGCGGTCATCTTCGATGACCAGGAGCTTCATGGCGGCGACCATAGCGCGGGCGCAGCACGGCGGGAATTGTCACCGTGCCGCAATCCTGGCCCGGACAGCCGGGAATTGGCTTCGTTGCGCAGAATTTAATTTTCGGCGGCGCGTCTTCAGGTCAGGGTCGTGACGAGCGCGACGAACCAGCCAAACAACAGCACGGCAATGGCCTGGCCGTCCCAGCCGCCGGCCGCTCGATTGGTGAAATGCATCAGTTCCCTCCCTCAGAAAGGCGGAACCTAGCATGCGAACAAAGCAAGAACAAGCTGCCTTATTCGCTTCGCGGGCTGGCTTTGCGACGGTCGTCGCCTCGCGTGTGAAAGAGGCTTTTAGAGGTATCCGGTACCCATCTCTTTGGCAAAGCGCAGCGGATCGCCTTCCCAGACGATGCGCGTATGTTCGAGCACATAGACACGGTCGGCGTGCGGCAGCGCGAAAGTGACGTTCTGCTCGCCCAGCAGCACGGTGATCGGCGTCGTCCGGCGCAGTTGCTCCATCGCCTTCGACAATTGCTCCAGAATCACGGGCGCCAGCCCGAGCGTCGGCTCGTCGAGCACCAGGAGCTTGGGCCGCATCATCAGGGCGCGCGCGATCGCCAGCATCTGTTGCTCGCCGCCCGAAAGCGTTCGCGCCGCTTGGCTTTGCCGTTCGTTGAGAATCGGGAAAAGGTCAAATAACCATGCCAGCTGTGCCGCGCGCGCTTCGGCGGCGAGATGCTGGCCGCCGAGGTCGAGATTCTCGCGCACGCTCATTTCGCCGAAGAGCTCGCGCGTCTCCGGGCATTGCACGATGCCGCCGCGGGCAATGGCAGCGGCGCTCGTCCCGGCGAGGCTCCGTCCGCCGAAGCTGATCGTGCCGCTGTAAGGCACGAGCCCCGAGATGGCATTAAAGAGTGTCGTCTTGCCGGCGCCGTTGAGTCCGACGACCGAGACGAATTCGCCCTCGCGCACCTGGATGTTGACCCGATCGAGCGCCTGCGCCTTACCATAGAGAACGCTTACATCGGCGACGTCGAGCAATGGCGATGTTTCGGCCGCGACGCGCCCGCGCTGCGTCGTCGCCTCGATCTTGCCGCCGATATAGACGCGGCGCACGGTTTCGTCGCGCATCACTTCCTCGGCGGTACCCTCCGCGACGCGCTCACCGAGATACATCGCGAGCACGCGATCGACCAAGGCGGCGACGCCCTTGACGTTGTGATCGACCAGAAGCACGGCGCGGTTCTCGGCGCGAAAACTGCGGATCAGTTTCGAAAACGCCGCGACTTCGGCCGACGTCAGGCCAGCGAAAGGCTCGTCCAACAGGACGACGCCCGGATCGCGGGCGATCGCCTTGGCCATTTCCATTCGGCGCAGAAAGGCGAAGGGCAGGGTCGATGGATGCCGGTCCATGACATCGCCGAGCTCGACGCGTTCGGCAATGGCGCGGGCGCGCTCATCGACGCTGGGATCCACGGCCAGTCGCAGAAGCGAATCCGGCAAGAGCGCCAGCTTGATGTTTTCAAGCACGGTCTGACGGTGGAGTGGTCGCGAGTGTTGGAAAACAATGCCGACGCCGGCGCGCGCGATGCGATGCGACGGCCAACGGGCGATATCGACACCGTCGAGCTTGATCGTTCCCGCGGTTGGACGCTCGATGCCCATGATCAGCTTCATCACGGT
>JBAVMB010000552.1:0-1662 GCA_049689615.1 Allostellaceae bacterium | reverse complement strand
GGCTCACCTTGATCGCCGCCGCCGTCCCGGTGGCGCTTTATACGGCCGATGCGGATGCGCGGCTCGCTGGTCCGCGCATCGTTAGCGAGACTTTGGCGCGGTCGCTCGGCTACGAGCCGGCTGACTTCATCGAAAATCCTGATTTGTGGATGTCCCGTGTTCATCCGGCCGATTTGCCGCGCATTCGCGCGCGAGCCGACGCCATAACAACGACAGGTTCCTTCGCCACTGACTACCGTTGGCTGGCCGCCGATGGCAGCGAGCGGATTTTCGCCGAACAAGCCGTGCTGGTCAGCGATCAGCGCGGCCGTCCATCACGCGTGCAAGGTATTGCGCTCGATGTCACCGAACGCGCGTCGATACAGCGTCAGCTCGGCCAGGCGCAACGCATGGCAGCCGTCGGCCACATCACCAGTACGGTCGCTCATGAGCTCAACAACCTGTTGACTGTCATCATGTGGAATCTCGACTTGATGACGCGCTCGCTCGACGGCACCAGCAAGGATTTCGATCGCGCCCACATCGCGTTGAGCGCCGCACTCAATGGCACGAGCCTGCTGACGCAGCTCATGGGATTTGCGCGCGCTGATCGCGGTGCGGTGCGACCGGCCGAAGCCGGCGGCATTCTTGCCAAAGTGGCGCAGGTATTGCGCTTTGTCATCGGCGCCGACATCGCGGTCGAAACCAAAGCCGCGCCCGGATTGTGGCCGGTCGAAATCAGTCCGGATCAATTCGAGCTTGCCCTGATCAACTTGGCGATTCACGCAAGGCAAACGATGCCTGAAGGCGGCCGCCTTGTGATCGAGGCCAGCAACGTTGTGGCGCGCCGCGGCCCCAGCGACGAGAACGGCCTCGAGCACGACGCCGTCGTCATCGCCGTCAGCGGCGCCGCTTCTGGACCCGTCGGTCCGCTGCCGCCGGAGGGACGCAGCGCCGAAACATTGGCGACAGTGCGCAGCGTTGTCGAGGCGTCGGGCGGCCGGCTGGTCCTTGGCGGACCCGATGCCACTCACCCGATGCTGGTATTCCTGCCACGGGCTGCCGCCATTGGCGATCACGTGGCACTGCCGGCCGAGCACCTCGATACCAGCAAGACGCGACCCGCCTGCACGGTCCTGATCGTCGAGGACGATCCGGACGTGCGCAACATCACGGTGGCGCGGCTCGCTGAATTCGGACACCACGTTCTCGAAGCCGAAAATGCCAAAGCCGCGCTCGATATCCTCGGCCGCGGCGATGCGATCGACCTGCTGTTTACCGATATCGCCATGCCAGGCGGTATGAACGGTCTCGAGTTGGCGCGTCGGGCCGTCCAGTTGCGGCCCCGAATCCGGGTGCTTTTCGTGTCGGGTTATACGTCGTCGACCCATACAGAAAGCAGCACACCCGGCGAGTTCCTGCAGAAGCCGTACCGTCAGGAAGATCTCGGCCGCGCCCTGCATCGCGCGCTGCGCCGCGGCACGACCGCCGCCGCCTGATTGGGCCGAATCGACGCAGCGTTTTGCTGCGTCGGCATATTTGCCGGCCGATTTGAGGGCGACAATGCTCTATGGTTTACTGACAGCGGCAATGGCAAGCAAGAAACCCGGTCATCCAACGGCGGAACAAAACCCGAAATCCGACGAGCTGTGCGTCCTCGTCGTTGAAGATGATGAGTTGGTC
>JBAVMB010000551.1:0-6613 GCA_049689615.1 Allostellaceae bacterium | reverse complement strand
CCGCGGCAACGCCCGGATTGCCGAGCGGTACGACTATCTTTCGCCGGCGGTGCTGCGCGTGCTTGCCGATATCGCGCGCGAATGCATCAGCGCGGCGAAACCCTTTGCCCTGTGCGGCGAGATGGCGGGCGATCCGCTTGGCGCCATGGCCCTCATCGGCCTCGGTTACCGCAACCTGTCGATGGCGCCGCGCTCACTCGGCCGCGTCAAGGCCATGGTGCGCTCACTCGATTGCCGGACTTTGTGCGACTTTCTCGCGACGCTTGGTAGCGGCCACGCCGACAATCTGCGCGTCAGCTTGCACAACTTCGCCCAGGATCACGGCGTCGCGATTTAACCGTGCGGCCGAGCGGACGATTGTTGCGGCAGGGAGCGCCTTAGGACACAATTCGGACGAGGATTCATGTCGTTGCCGCCTGGGCAAGAAACACCGGAATCGGAAAGCCCTGCACCTGTTGTGGTCGAGGCCGAACCGTCACCGACGCGCCCGAAGCATACGATCGGCGCGCTCCTGCGCGAGACCCGAGAAAGCTATGGCGGCGACGTCGAGCGCATAGCCAACGCGCTGCGCATTCGCGCGCAATATCTGGTCGCGATCGAGGAAGGCCGCTATGACCGGCTGCCGGCGCCGGTCTATGCGCTGGGTTTCGTGCGCGCTTATGCCATCCATCTCGGTCTCGATGGCGACGAGGCGGTGCGGCGCTTCAAGCAGGAAGCCAGCGGATTCGAAATCTCGCGCGATCTGGTTTTTCCGGTGCCACTCGGCGAGCGCGGCATTCCGCACGCGCGCATCCTGGCGGCTGCAGTGTTGCTCCTGCTCGCAGCCTATGGCGCCTGGTATTACCTGTCATCCGGCGGCCGCGTTCGTCCGCAGCGAGTCAGCGCTGTGCCGTCGGCAATGTTGCCGCCGCCGGCCGCGCCGGCAGGCCAACTGGCGCCGACGCCGACGCCTGCCGCTCCGGCTCCAACCGCAACAACCGAATCGACGTCGAAGCTCGCGCCACCGCCGCCGCCGCCTCCGCCGCCGGCGATAGAATCGCCGGCACCTGCCGTAACGCCGCCGCCGGCAGCGAGCGCTCCGGCACCCGACACCAAAGACGACCCACCGGTGTTGAAACCGCCGCCCAGCATGAGTCGGCCGCAGACGGCGATCGAGCCGCCGACGCAAACCGCCGCCTTGCCGCCCAGCGATGGTGGCGCGTCAGTGATGCCGGGCCCCGGCGACGCGCATGTTTTCGGCGCCGTCGACGCGCCGGCACGGATCGTTATCCGGGCGAAGGAGGCGTGCTGGATCAAGGTGCGTGACCAGAATGGGACGCCGGTTTTCGAGCGGCTGATGAAACCCGGCGACATTTATCGCGTTCCGGATCAGCATGGCCTGGCGCTTTACGCCGGCAACGCCAGCGGCCTTACGGTCGCCGTCGATGGCCAGGACGTGCCATCGCTGACCGGCAAGGTGCGGCACGATATCCGCCTCGATCCGGATCAGCTCAAAGCCGGCACGGCCGTGGTGGATTGAGGGGCTTTCGGCCCCTTGGTTTGACGCGGCAAAACGCGCTATAAACCGCCCCAGCCGGGAGCCGATCCCGGAGGCTCATATCCTGGCAGTGCAAGTGTTTCGAGAGGTTCCGTCATGAGCGTGCGTCCCTATCGCGACATCATCCGCCGCAAAAGCCGGATGATCCACGTCGGCTCGGTGCCGATCGGCGGCGACGCACCGATCACGGTGCAGTCGATGACTAACACGCTGACTCATGACATCAAAGCGACGGTCGAGCAAATCCAGGCGCTCGAACGCGCCGGCGCCGATATCGTCCGTGTCTCTTGCCCGGACGAAGAATCCTCCGCCGCACTCAAGGACATCGTGCCGCAGGTGAAGGTGCCGATCGTCGCCGACATCCATTTTCACTACAAGCGGGCGATCGAGGCGGCGAAGAATGGGGCCGCCTGTCTACGCATCAATCCAGGCAATATCGGCTCGGCCGAGCGCGTCCGCGAGGTCGTCAAGGCGGCGAAGGATCACGGCTGCTCGATGCGCATCGGCGTCAACGCCGGCTCGCTCGAACGCGATCTGCTCGAACGCTATGGCGAGCCGTGCCCCGAGGCCATGGTCGAAAGCGCGCTCAATCACGCCAAGATTCTCGAGGACAACGACTTCTTCGAATTCAAGATCTCGTGCAAAGCATCGGACGTGTTCCTCGCCGTTGCGGCCTATCAGCAGCTCGCCGAAGCGTGCGATTATCCGCTGCATCTTGGCATCACCGAAGCCGGCGGCTTGATGACCGGCACGACCAAGTCTGCGATCGGTTTGGGCTCACTGCTGTGGGCCGGCATCGGCGACACCATTCGTGTCTCGCTGTCGGCCGATCCGGTGGAGGAGATCAAGATCGGCTACGAGATCCTGAAAGCGCTCGGCCTGCGCCGCCGCGGCGTCACCGTCATCTCGTGCCCGTCCTGCGCGCGGCAGAATTTCGAAGTCATCAAGACGGTTGAGATCCTCGAACAGCGGCTGGCGCACATCACCACGCCGATGACGCTGTCGGTCATTGGCTGCGTCGTCAACGGACCAGGCGAGGCGCGCGAAACCGATATTGGCTTCACCGGCGGTGGCAACAACACCCACCAGGTCTACATCGCCGGCGTTGCGCATCATCGCCTCAAGGACCAGAGCATCGTCGACCATCTGGTCGAGCTCGTCGAGAAGAAGGCGGCCGAGATCGAAGCCAAGAAGCGAGACGAGAAGGCGACCGAGCCGGCCGAGGCCGCCGCTTCTTGAGCCTGACAGAGTGAGCCGGGCCCTCCAGCCGGTCCGCGGAACGCAGGATCTTCTGCCCGCGGCGATGCGCCGCCACCGCGCCGTCGTCGACACGGCGCGGCTGCATGCGTTGCGTTTCGGATACGAGGAAATCGCGACGCCGATTTTCGAATTCACCGACGTCTTCAAGCGGCCAATCGGTGAGACGACTGACATCGTGATGAAGGAGATGTACAGCTTCGCCGACAAAGGCGGCGAGGAAGTCACCCTGCGTCCCGAGAACACCGCCGGCGTGGTGCGCGCGGTTATCGCCAACGGCCTGACGCAAAGCCTGCCGCTTCGGTTCTTCTACCAGGGGCCGATGTTCCGCTATGAACGGCCGCAAAAAGGCCGCTTCCGGCAGTTCCATCAGATCGGCGTCGAGCTGATCGGCGTCAAGGAACCGCAAGGTGACGTCGAAGTGATTGCGCTCGGCGCCGACATTCTCGCCAGGCTCGGCGTGTTGGCGCGCAGCGAGTTGCGCCTCAATACGCTCGGTGACGCGGAAAGCCGCGGCGCCTACCGCGACGCGCTGGTCAAATACTTCATGCAGCACGCGCACAAACTGTCGGAGGACAGCCGCAAACGTCTCGAGCGCAATCCGCTGCGCATCCTCGATTCGAAGGACGATGCCGATATCGCCTTGAGCGCCGCCGCGCCGCATTTCGAGGAATATTTGACGCCGGCGTCACGCGAATTTTTCGGCCGCGTCCGCGACGGGCTCGATGCGCTCGGCTTCGGTTACAAGCTCGACCCGCGTTTGGTGCGCGGCCTCGACTACTACACGCATACGGCATTCGAGTTCGTCACCACCGAGCTCGGCTCGCAGGGCGCGGTGCTTGCCGGCGGCCGCTACGATGGGTTGATGGGCGTCATGGGCGGCCCAGAGACGCCGGGTGTCGGCTGGGCGGCGGGCATCGAACGGCTAGCGCTGATGATCGGCGAACCGATGGCGCCGCCGCGGCCGATCGCGCTGGTGCCGATAGGCGAGGCGGGCGAGAAGCGCGCCCAGGTGCTAGCCCAGGAACTGCGGCGGGACGGTTTCGCCGTCGATCTCGCTTATTCGGGCAATCTGCAAAAGCGCATGCGGCGCGCCGACAAGATCAAAGCGCGCGCCGCCGTGATCCTCGGCGAGGACGAATTGAAGAGCGGCCAGGCTGCCGTTCGCGATCTCGATGCTGGCACGCAGGAAGCTGTGCCGCTAACCGCGCTCAAGGATCGCCTGGCGGCCTTTCGAGGCTGAGATGGCAGACAAGACCCAGTTTGACACCAAGCTCGACCGCCTGGTGGCGCGCCACGCCGAATTGAGCGACGCCATGGCCGATCCGGCGCGCACCGGCGAGTTCGCCAAGCTCGCCAAGGAATACAGCGAGCTGACGCCCATTGTCGAAGCGATAACGGCGCTCCGCCAGACCGAGGCCGAGCGGCAATCACTCGACGAGCTCGCCGCCGGCAACGACGCCGAGATGAAGAAGCTCGCCGAGGTCGAGCTCGATACGATGAAAAAGCGCCTTCCCGTGCTCGAAGAGCAGGTCAAGACGCTGCTCCTGCCCAAGGATGAGGCTGACGAAAAGAACGCCATACTCGAAGTCCGCGCCGGCACCGGCGGCGAGGAGGCGGCGTTGTTCGCGGCCGAGCTCTTCCGCATGTATCAGCGCTATGCCACGCTCAAGGGCTGGCGCGTTGAGCTGCTGGAGCTGTCAGAAACTGGCCTCGGCGGTCTCAAGGAGGGCATCGCGTCGATCAGTGGCCGCGGCGTTTTCGCGCGCCTCAAATTCGAATCGGGTGTTCACCGCGTTCAGCGCGTGCCGGCCACGGAAGGTTCCGGCCGTATCCATACGTCGGCCGCGACCGTCGCCGTTCTTCCCGAGGCCGAGGAAGTCGACGTCAAGATCGACGATAAGGATCTGCGCATCGACGTATTCCGTTCCTCGGGGCCGGGTGGCCAGTCGGTCAACACCACCGACAGCGCCGTGCGCATCACGCATATTCCGACCGGCCTCGTCGTTTCGCAGCAGGACGAGAAATCGCAGCATAAGAACAAGGCCAAGGCGATGAAGGTATTGCGCGCGCGGCTTTACGAACGCGAGCGCCAGGCGCGCGAAGCCGAACGTGCCGCGTCGCGTAAAAGTCAGGTCGGCACCGGCGACCGCTCGGAGCGCATCCGCACCTACAATTTTCCGCAAGGCCGGGTTACCGACCATCGCATCAACCTGACGCTCTATAAGATCGCGCAGGTGATGGAAGGCGAGGCGCTCGACGAATTCATCGACGCGCTGCTGGCCGAAGATCGCGCCGCCAAGCTAGCGGAGGCTGAATGAACGTAATCGCCGACGATCCGATCGCTCGCGCGGCAAGCAGTCTCGCTGCCGCCGGCATCGCCAATCCGCGGCACGAGGCGCGGCTGCTATTGGCGCTAGCGGGAGGCGATGAAACGCGGCTGGCGGATTACATGCGTCGGCGGGCCGCACACGAGCCCTACTCGCGCATCCGCGGCGGGCGCGAATTCTGGAGTCTCGATTTCGCGCTGTCGCCCGACACGCTCGATCCGCGGCCCGACAGCGAGACGCTGATCGAAGCGGCGCTTACCGCGCTACCGGACCGAGCCGCGCCGTTGCGCGTTCTCGACCTCGGCACCGGCACCGGTGCGCTGTTGTTGGCGCTGCTGAGCGAATGTCCCAACGGTACCGGACTCGGACTCGATATTTTGCCGGGCGCCGTCGTGACCGCGGCGCGCAATTCCGTCGCTTTGGGTTTGGCCAATCGCGTCCAATTCATTACGGGCGATTGGGCCGCAATCGATTTGCCTGCCGCCGACGTAATCCTCGCCAATCCACCTTATGTACCGTCTGGCGAAATTACCGCTCTGCCGATCGAGGTTGTGCGCTTCGATCCGCGGCGCGCGCTCGATGGTGGCAGTGACGGGCTGGCGGCCTTTCGCGCGCTGGCGCCTGTCGTTCAGAAGACGTTGCGGCACGACGGCTGGGCGTTCTTGGAGCTCGGCGCCGGTCAGGCGAAAGCGGTCGCCGCGATTGTTACCGCATCCGGATTGCGCGTCGTCGGCACGCGACGCGACCTCGCCGGACACGAACGCTGCCTCGTGCTGCGTCAAGCGGAATACAGCCAAAGTGGCGTGGAACCCGAAAAAAACAGGTTGGCTTCGGCTTCCATCCCGTTTAGGGTACCCACGCCAAAAGCCAAGGAGCTGCGTGCTCCGCGCCTCAGGCGCATAAACCGCCCCTTTTTCGATTAACCGCCGGCGTTCGTGCCGCGCGCGATGGGTTAATACCGTTTCGGATTTGGGACGAAGCCGAAAAGGCACGATTGAAACTGCTACCGATGACTTCGACATCAAGGGACTCATGAGACCAGGCCAGAAGAATCGTGGGCGTGGAGGACGCAATATGATGGGCGGCCACCCCCAAAACCGGCAAGGCGGCGGGCGTCCGCCGCATCGTTCACAGAGTTTCGACTCGAGCGGGCCGAGCGTGAAGATCCGTGGCAACGCCTACCAGGTGTTCGAGCGCTATATCGCGATGGCGCGTGAGGCGGCCTCGGCCGGCGATAGGATTGCGGCGGAAAATCTCTACCAGCACGCCGAGCACTACTACCGCATCATGCAGGTCAATGGCGGCTACGATAACCAGGGCCAGCGGCCGATGACGCCGGCGGACAATGAGATGGCCGGTGGCGACGAAATGGACGGCCACGGCCAGCCACAGATGCAAGGTCAGCCGCAGCAGCACCTACCGCAGCAGCATCAACCGCAGCAGCATCAACCGCAGCATCAGCATCAGCCGATGCCACAGCAGCCGATGC
>JBAVMB010000550.1:0-5402 GCA_049689615.1 Allostellaceae bacterium | reverse complement strand
GACGACTCTCCTGTGTGGCCCAGAGCTTATAGCCTTCGCTCGCCGCGGCAACAACAGCAGCGCTAATGCGCTGCGCCGGGTGTCTTGGCCTGGCTGTGGGCGCGCAACTCGGCGATATTCTTATCCTGCTGCGCGAGTGTCTTGGCGAAGCGGTGGCCGCCATCGCCGTCGGCGACGAAATAGAGCTCGCCGCGCAAATCCGGATGCACCGCCGCATTAAGCGCCGCCTCACCCGGATTGCAGATCGGCGTCGGCGGCAATCCTTTGAACTTGTCGGTGTTGTACGGCGTATCGACGAGAACATCGTCATGATCCAATGCACGGCCGAGCGGTTTTCGGCCGCCATCCGTCAAGCCGTAGATCACCGTCGGATCGGCCTGCAGCGGCATGTTGATGCGCAGCCGCTCGATATAGACACCGGCGACCCGCGCCCGCTCATCCGGGCGCGCGGTTTCGTGCTCGACGATCGAGGCCAAAGTCACCATCTGCTGCGCATCGAGAAGCGGTAAGTTCGGCGCCCGTCCAGCCCATTCCTTCGCCACGACGGCATCCATCGCGTGCGTCATGCGCGCGATCAATTCGTTCCGCTGCTCGCCGTAGATGTAGAAATAGGTTTGCGGCAGCACGCTGCCTTCAGGCGGCGGAATCGTGATCGAGCCGGCGAGCGCCGGCGCCGCGTTGATCAAAGCGACGATTTGAGCGCTGGGGAGACCCTCGGCTATCGTCAATTTGTGACGCACGACCCGGCCAGACAGCAGCAGGTCAACGACCGCACGTGGGCTGATCGCCGCCGCGAACTCGTACTCACCTGCCTTGAGCCGGTCAGCCGTACCGGTCAGATGCGCCGCGGCGGCGAAAGCCCAGGGGTGGGCGATGATGCCCGCTGGGCCGAGCGACTCGGCGACCTGCTCGACACTCGATCCCTTGGGGACGACGAGAATTTTGGGCTTGGCAAGCGGCCCAGCGGCGAAGTAATCGCCGATTCCCCATCCGAGCACCGCTGCCGCCACGACCACTAGGGCGATGACCCCCAGCGCGCCGTAACGGAGCCACCGCATCTCAGGGCGCCGGACCGAAGATCAGCGACGCGTTGGTCCCGCCAAAGCCGAAAGAGTTGCTCAACGCGTAACGCACCGGCCGCTGCTTGGCTTTGAGCGGCACCAGATCGATATCGCAGCTGGGCGACGGATTTTCGAGGTTGAGCGTCGGCGGCACGACGCCGTCGCGCAGCGCCAAAATCGAGAAGATCGCCTCGACGCTGCCGGCTGCCCCCAACAGATGGCCGATCGCGGACTTGGTCGAAGACATCGACAGCTTGTAGGCCGACTCGCCAAAGAGCCGCTTGACGGCGCCATGTTCTATCTCATCACCAAGCGGTGTCGACGTGCCGTGGGCGTTGACGTAATCGATCTGGTCCGGCGTGAGCTTGGCGCGCGTAAGCGCGTTGCGCATCGCACGGAACGCGCCACTGCCATCTTCGGCTGGCGCCGTGATATGGTGTGCGTCGCCCGACATGCCATAGCCAACCACTTCGGCATAGATCTTGGCGCCGCGCTTCTTGGCGTGCCCGAGCTCCTCGAGCACGACGATGCCGGCACCCTCGCCCATTACGAAGCCGTCGCGCTGCTGATCCCATGGACGAGAGGCGCGTTGGGGCTCGTCGTTGAACTTGGTCGACAGCGCGCGCGCCGCGGCGAAACCGGCAATGCCGATGCGGCAGATCGCCGCCTCGGTGCCCCCCGCGATCATCACGTCGGCGTCGTCCCACATGATGATGCGCGCGGCATCGCCGATCGCATGTGCGCCCGTCGAACAGGCGGTCACCACCGCATGGTTGGGACCGCTGAAGCCGTAGCGGATCGAAACGTGGCCCGAGGCCAGGTTGATCAGGTTGGCCGGAATGAAGAAAGGGGACAGCCGGCGCGGACCCTTCTCGTGAACCGTCAGCGCGCCTTCGGTGATTCCCGGTAGTCCGCCGATGCCGGAGCCGATCATCACGCCCGTGCGCTCGCGCTCTTCCGGATCGGCCGGCTTCCAGCCGGAATCTTCCACCGCCTGCGCAGCCGCTGCCAACGCGAAGACGATGAACTCGTCCATCTTGCGCTGTTCCTTGGGCGGCACCCAGTCGTCGGCATTGAACGAGCCAGATGCGGTCTCGCCGCGCGGCACCTGACCGGCAATCTTCGCCGGCAGGTCCGACACGTCGAAATTCTGGATCGCACGTACTCCGGATTGGCCTTCGAGCAGGCGTTTCCAGACAGTCTCGGTTCCCACGCCTAAGGGCGTGACGACGCCGCAACCGGTGACGACTACGCGTCTCATGGACGAAACGCTATGATTTGTGCTGCTCGATAAAGGTCACCGCGTCCTTCACGGTCACGATCTTTTCGGCCGCATCGTCGGGAATTTCGCAGCCGAATTCCTCCTCGAACGCCATAACCAATTCGACAGTGTCGAGGCTGTCGGCGCCAAGATCGTCGATGAAGCTGGCATTCTCGGTCACTTTAGAGTCGTCAACGCCCAGATGCTCGACGACGATCTTCTTAACCCGGTCAGCGATATCGCTCATGAGACTTACCTCAGAAAGATTGACGCGATGTTGGCTACAAATGTTGATGGATCAAGGTGTTAGACACCCGCCCGTACGCCCGGGCAACGCCGTCGGACGAGGCGGGGCTGACATAACATAGATGGCGGGCCATGGCCACCCTCGTTCGCGCCGCGGTTCAAATCATCGCCAGGCCACCATTCACGTGCAACGTGTGGCCGGTGACATAACGCGATTCCTCGCTCGCGAGAAACAGCACGCAGGCGGCAACTTCGTCCGGCGTGCCCTGCCGGCCCATCGGAATTGCGGTTTCCAGCTTGGCCTTTTGCTCGCGCGATAACACCTGGGTCATCGCCGTGTCGATGAATCCGGGCGCGACGCAGTTGACGGTGATGCCACGCGATGCGACCTCGGCAGCGAGCGCCTTGGTCATGCCGATCATGCCGGCTTTTGCCGCGGCGTAATTCGCCTGGCCGGGGTTACCGGTGCTGCCGACGATCGAGCCGATGCCGATGATGCGGCCCCAGCGCCGCTTCATCATACCGCGCAACGCCGCACGCGCGAGCCGGAACCCGGCGGTGAGATCGACCTCGATCACCTTGGCCCAATCCTCGTCCTTCATCCGCATCGCCAGCCCGTCCTTGGTCAGGCCGGCGTTGTTGATCAGAATGTCGAGCGCGCCAAACTGTTCCTCGGTCGCCCTGACCAGCGTATCGGCGGCCGTGGGATCGGCGAGGTCGGCGGTGGCAACCACGGCGCGCTCGCCCAGTGCATCCTTGAGCGCCGCGAGCTTGTCGGCCCTGGTGCCGGCGAGCAGCACCTTGGCGCCAGCGCCATGCAAGGCGCGCGCAATCGCGCCACCGATGCCTCCCGATGCGCCGGTGACCAGCGCCGCCTTGCCGCTCAGGTCGAACATGGAATTCCTTCCGCCGCTCACAGCGTCTTGAGAAAGGCCTCGATTTCGGCCGGCGCGCCGAGCGACTGGCCGGTCATCTCACGGTCGATCCGCTTGGCGAGCCCGCTCAGCACGCGGCCCGAGCCGACTTCGACCAGCGCGCTGACGCCGTGGCTTTTCATGTAGAGCACGCACTCCCGCCAGCGCACCAGACCGGTCACCTGCTGCACGAGCAGATTCTTGATCTCGGCCGGATCGCGTACAGCGGATGCGGTCACGTTGGCAACCACGGGCACCACCGGCTCAACAAATTTGACCTCGACGAGCGCCTCGGCCATTTCGCGTGCCGCTGGCTCCATCAGCGCGCAATGGAATGGCGCGCTGACCGGCAACATAATCGCACGCTTGGCGCCGCGGGTCGCGGCGTGCGCCACCGCGCGTTCGACCGCCCCGCGGTGGCCGCTGACCACGACCTGGCCCGCACCGTTGTCGTTCGCGGCTTCAAGCACCTCGCCCTGCGCTGCTTCGGAGGCGACGGCGCGTGCCGCGTCGAGTTCGAGCCCAAGTAGCGCCGCCATCGCACCCAGGCCCACCGGCACCGCGCGCTGCATCGCGCGGCCGCGCCGTTTCAACAGCCGCGCGGCATCAGCGACCGACACCGCATGCGCCGCCGCCAACGCTGAATATTCGCCCAGTGAATGACCGGCCACGAACGCCGCATGGCGTTTGAGATCAAGCCCGCCGTCCTTTTCCATGACGCGCATCACCGCCAGGCTCGCCGCCATCAGCGCCGGCTGCGCGTTCTCGGTCAGCACCAGCTCGCTTTCGGGTCCTTCGAACATCAGACGCGATAAATTCTGCTTCAGCGCCTCGTCGACTTCGCCGAACACTTCACGCGCGGTGGCGAACGCGGCATGCAGCTCGCGGCCCATGCCGACGGCTTGCGAACCTTGACCAGGAAAGACGAATGCGCGGCTCATGCTCGACTCAATTCAAAACCGGACCGGCGTCATCGCGGCATACGGCGCGCAGCGCAATTGCCAGTCGACGATCTGCTGCTTGTCCTCAGCCGGCTCGAGGTCCTTTTTCTGCACGTCGTAACCGGGCACGGTGCAGATTTGGTTCGCCTTCCAAGCGAGCAACTGCTGCGCCGCGGCACCGTCGGTCCCCTTGCCGGTTGCGGCGGAGACGCCAATGACGTCACGCGTCGGATCGCGATCGACCGGTACGCAACCGGCGACAAGTGCCGCCAGAGCCAAGACGAGCCACGCCTTCATGATTCCTCCCGGCGCACCGGATACACCCGCGCCGAAACGCTGTAAAGCGGCTGCAATGCATCCCGTGCCGCCGGTCGCCGGTGCAAATCCGGCGCTCGCGCCTCGTCCTGCCTTGCTATACTCGCCGCCAGCCAGCGACCGCCGCCATGACCGACCGCTACGTCATCGAAGATCGCGCCCGGAACACGTTCTCGCTGTCGCGCGAGGCGCTGGTTTCGCCCGCGGTGCTCGAGAAAGAGCGGCGTGCGATCTTCGATACCTGCTGGATTTATGTCGGCCACGCATCCGAGCTTGCGCAGTCGGGCGATTTCCGCACGCGGTACGTTGCCGGCCGACCAGTCATTTTCTGTCGCGACAAGGCAGGCACGATCCACGCGCTGCTCAATTCCTGCCGCCACCGCGGCGCGACCGTGTGCCGCGAGCGCGAAGGCAACGCGCGCCAGTTCATGTGCATGTATCACGGCTGGACCTACGAGACCGACGGCGCGCTCAAGAACGTGCCTGGAACCGAGGCCTACGGCGCCGCGTTCGACAAACGGAACTTCGCCTTGGTGCCGGTGCCGCGGCTCGAGCACTATCGTGATTTCTATTTCGCCTGCTTCGACCGCGCAGTGCTGCCGCTCACCGATTATCTCGCGGGCGCCAAGGAGTATATCGACCTCGTCGTCGACCAATCGCCGTC
>JBAVMB010000549.1:0-5862 GCA_049689615.1 Allostellaceae bacterium | reverse complement strand
ACCATGGCAGTGAGACGATTGCGCAATGGCGCGGCCGCGTCCCACGCGCCGTAGCCGGCGACCAGGGCGCCGAAAATCGCCGCGGCAATCGCGAGCGTGAAAAAGATTTCGCCGAGCCCGTTCATATGCGGAACCGGCCCAAACGGATCATCATGAGGATGCCGACCACCAGCGTCGCCATCGCCGCCGTCAGATACATGTGGCCGGACGGCGTGTTGAACAGCAGCGCGACATAATCGAAATCGAGCGCCGCCAGTATTCCCATTACGACAAAGGGCAACGCACCGATGATCGTTGCCGAAGCCCGGGCGTCGGCCGAGAAGGTGCGGATCTTCAGATGCAGTTGCCGGCGGCGTCGCAGAATCACGTCGAGGTTTTCGAGTGTCTCGGCTAGGTTGCCGCCGGTTTCACGCTGGATCGAGAAGGCGATGGCCATGAAGGTGAGCTCGGGCAGGTCGAGTCGGCTGGCGGCTTCCCACAACGCTTCTTCCAGTGGCTGGCCAAGCTGGATCTGATCGGAGATGCGTCGGAATTCGGCGCCCACAGGCTCGCCAATCTCGCGGGTTACGCCGATGACTGTCTCGGTCAACGGCAGGCCGGCGCGCAGGCCGCGCACCATCAGACCGACAGCATCGGGAAAGACCGCGATGAAGCGCGTCGCGCGGCGGTTGACGAGATAGTTGATGAGCAGGCGCGGGCCGAGGATCGTCGCGGCAATTGCTGCCGGCCAACCGATGATCGGTGCGATTCCGATCTCGGTCAAGCCGGCGCCGAGGATCAGGCCGAAGATCGCGGCGCCGATCGCCACCTTGCCGAGGGTGAGATTGGTGCCGGTGCACGCCAACTTCTTGCGCCAATGATCGGGATTGGGCAGGAAACGGCCGGCCAGAGCATCGAGGCGCGATTTCTTTTCGTCGCGTTTCAGGGTCAGCGCGACGGCTTCGGGGTCAGGCTTGCCGACGAAACGATCGCGGACCTTGCCGAGCCGCTCGACGATGTCAGCGCGCTCTTTGGTATCGGTCGCGCCCGACCAGCCGGAATAGGTCACGCCGAACAGGAGCAAGAAGACGACGAGGAGGAAGATGGCGTCGACCATGACGCCTACCCGACGGCTTCGAGCAGGGCGCGATCCAAACCGTAATACTCCGCCCGCGTGATGAAGTGGGGCCGCAGGCCGCTGGACATGAACGTACCCTTGAGCGAGCCGTCCGGCATCTGGCCTTCGTACTGGTAGGTGAAGAGATCCTGCGTCGTGATTACGTCGCCTTCCATTCCGACAATCTCGGTGACGGCGACGACGCGGCGAATACCATCGCGCATGCGGCTGATCTGGATGATGAGGTTGACGGCGGCTGCGATCTGCTGGCGGACGGCACGCGGCGTCAGGTTGACGCCGGCCATGCCGACCATGTTCTCGAGACGGGTCAGCGCCTCGCGCGGCCGGTTGGCGTGAATGGTCGAAAGCGAGCCGTCGTGGCCGGTGTTCATTGCCTGCAGCATGTCTAGCGCCTCGGCGCCACGGATCTCACCCAGGATGATGCGGTCGGGGCGCATACGTAGGGCGTTCTTGACCAAGTCGCGGATGGAAATTTCGCCTTTGCCTTCGAGGTTGGATGGCCGCGTCTCCAGCCGGACGACGTGCGGCTGCTGCAGCTGCAATTCGGCCGCGTCTTCGATCGTGACGATGCGTTCACCCGGATCGATCATCTGCGACATGGCGTTCAGCAGTGTGGTCTTGCCGGAACCCGTACCGCCCGAGATGAGGATGTTGAGGCGCGAACGCGCGGCGATCTTGAGCACCGTCGCCATCGCCGGCGAGATGTTCTTTTGCCGTGCCATCACGTCGAGCGTGATGCCTTTCTTGGAGAATTTGCGGATCGAGATGGTCGGGCCGTCGAGCGCCAGCGGCGGCGTGATGATATTGACGCGGCTGCCATCCAGCAGGCGTGCGTCGACCAGCGGCGTCGACTCGTCGATGCGGCGGCCGACCTGGGTAACGATGCGGGTGGCAATCGACATCACGTGCGCGTTGTCACGGAAAGATACGCCCGTGAGCTCGAGCTTGCCGCGGCGCTCGACATAGACCTGCTTGGCGCCGTTGACCATGATGTCGGTCACGGTCTCGTCGGCCAATAGTGGCTCGAGCGGGCCGAGGCCCAGCATATCGTCGAGCAGAACGGCGACGAGCTGGCGCTGTTCAGCCTGATTGAGGTTGATGCGCTGCTCGACGACGATCTCGCTGACCATCTCCGCGAGCTGGCGCGCAAGCTCGTCGCGTTGCAGCTTGGCGGCGACCTCGGTGTCGATACGCTGCAGCACCAAGGGATAAATCCGCGGTGCCGCTTCGTTGACGTTGGCGCTGCGCATTGCAACCGGACGCGGCGCGGTCGGGGCAGCCTCGGGGAAGGCGGCAGGCTCGGTTGCGCGCGGCTCTGGGTTTTGGGTGTCGCCCGCGCGCGACGCCGGCCTGGCCAGTGAAACCTCGGTCGGCCGCGGGCGAACGTCCGGCACGGGCGGACGCGGCTGAAGCTCGTCGGCGCTCACTCCGCGGCGGCCGAACATCAGGCGCTCCGTTTCAGGAAGCTCGGCAGGATCGCGCGCGGCGAGAACTTGGCCGGCAGCTTCGCCAATGGCAGCTTGGCGAGGACCGAGCCGGTTTTGGCGGCGGCTTCGATACCGGCGATGTGCATGGCGATGGCGCGGATTGCCGCTGCCGCCGGAGCATGTTTGAGCGCCGCTGGCAACACGCTGCCGGTGGATGCGGTCGCAAGCGCGGCGGTGGGTTCGAACGGCACGACGTGGTCGAGTTTGACCGCAGTGACGCGCTCGAACTCGCCCTTGGCGATCTCGCCGCGATGCTTGGCGCCGACGTGGTTGGCGACGATGAGGTGGCGTCCCGCCGGCGTCATTGTCTTGGCGAAATCGGACAGCCGCAGCAAGTCGCGCGCCGAGGCCAGCGACAAATCGGTCACCAAGCCGACCGTCGCCGACAGCGTCAAGACGCGGCGAACCTCGTCCGACAGCACACGCGGCAGGTCGACGACGACATAGTCGTAATCGTGGCGCAGCACGTTGAGCATGGTATCGATCGCGCCCGGTGCGACATGCATCTGATCGACCAGCGGCTCTTCGGCGGCCAAAACCTTCAGCCGCGGGCTCTCTTCGAGCATGGCGGCGCCGAGCAGGCGGCTGTCGAGCCGCGACGGGAATTCAAGCGCCTCCCGCAGGCCGGCCGCCGGTACTAGGTCAAGCGACAGCGCCACATTGCCGAACTGCATGTCCAGATCGATCAGTGCCACCCGCTTCTGATAGATATGCGCCAAGCACCAGGCGACCGAACCGGCAATGGTCGTGGCGCCAGCGCCGCCGCGAACGCTAACGAAGCTGACGACGTGGGCCTGGGCCTTGGCAGTGCCTTGGCCGAGCTGGCGCTTGCTGTCGCCGCGCAGTGATCGCTCGAGCATGGCCAGTGTCACCGGCTTCAGCAGGTAGTCGGTGACGCCGAGCTCGATCAGGTTGCGATAGAGAGTCAGTTCGTTGCGCTTACCGAGCGCGATGACCGTCATTTCCGGCGGGCAGAGTTCGGCCAAATCGCCCAGCGCCTTCACCGGATCGTCGACGTCGTCGACGTCGACGATCAGCAGATTGGGCGGCGCGTGCTTGGTGATGTAATCGTTTGCGGCGGCAATACCGCCTTCGACCGCAACCGGATTGCGCCAGCCTTGGGCCGCCGCGAGATCGCGCGCCACCTGCCGTGTCTCGGGCTCGGCAACGCAAGCGAGCAGCCGCGGGCCGGGACCCTGGCTGACTTCAGTTTCCGGAGTGAGGTTTTCGCTATTGTCCATTGCCACCACTCGACATGCCGCCGCTCGATGTTGCACCGCCCGAGCCGCTCGAAGTGCCCCCAGAACCGAAGCTTTCCGCTTGCGGATTGGCTTTCTGATCGCCGGTCCGATAGGCCTCGACCGCGCGCATGCTGGGCGCCGCATCCGTCGAGCCTTCCGCGTGGCCTGAAACCAGGTCGCGCGGGTCGGCAACCATCAGATAGAGATCCGCAGCGGTGGCGCAGCCGAGCGTGTTGATCGTCCCGTTCGACGGATTGAAGGAGCCGATCGCTGCCCAGGGCGGGCACACGGGCGGCAAGGCTGCCTCGCGATTGGCCGTCACGACGACGGCATCGGCGGTGAAGTTGGGATCAGCCGGCGCCACGTGATGCGCCAAGCCAAGGTTATCAAGCGCCTGGCTGACGCTGGCCCGGCGCGCATCGGCGATTGCGCTATCGCCCCCGACGATCGTAATGCCGCCGACGCCATCGCGGCGATCCGCGCCGAGGAAGGCTTGCAGGTCGGCGGTCTCCGCCTGGCTGAGCGTGGCACTGCTCGGAGCGAAATGCACCATATGAGAAAGCTGCACCGTTTTCACTTGGATGCGGTTAAACGGCGCTATGTCGGGCGCAGCCGGAGCGCAGCCCGAGAGCAGCAGCCCTGCGGTCATCGCAGCGGCGAGGACCAGATAGCGACACGAGCGGGAAAGGGCGTTCGTCATGCGGGTTCTCAATCGAGCTCGAAGCCAACCTGGCCCAGCGGCATCGCTGCCTTGCGGCCATCGGGCAGCGTGGTGACGGCGGCGGCCGGCACCGAGGTGGGTATGGACGGCCCCTGGGTCTGCGGATGGTTCATCGCGCCGTTGAACATATCCGCGTCGGTCGGCGGCTCCAGGCCGTCGTTGGGGGTCACCATCGGTCCGTTGACCGGTTTGACGATATAGGGCGTCACCAGGATCACCAACTCGCTCTCGTTGCGCTGGAAGGCTTCCGAGCGGAAGAGCTGACCGAGGATCGGAACGTCGCCGAGCCACGGGAACTTGTTGATGTTCTGGTTGACGTTGTTCTGGATCAGGCCGCCGATGGCGAAGGTCTGCCCGCTGCCGATCTCGACGGTGGTTTCGGCGCGCCGCGTCGACAGGCCGGGCACCGAGACGCCGGCGACGGTGATGGCGGTCGAGTTGTCGATCTGGCTGACCTCGGGCGCGACGTGCAGGTTGATGCGGCCGCTGTTCAGGATCGTGGCGACGAACGACAGGCTGACGCCGAAATTCTTGTAGTCGATGGTGACGACGGCGCTGCCGCCAGTGCCGGATTGCGGCACCGGCACCGGGAACTCGCCGCCGGCGAGGAAGCTCGCCTTCTGGCCCGACACGGCGGTCAGGTTAGGCTCGGCCAGAACCGTGAGCAGGCCATGGGTCTCGAGCGCGTCGAGCGTCGCTTTGATCTTCGTGCTGGCGAGCGGTCCGCTGGTGTATGCAAAACCGAGCAGGTTGGCGGCCGTCCCGCCGATCGTGGCGGCGGGCGTGCCGGTCAGGCTGCCGTTGAAGCTCGGCCCATGTGAGGTGGCGGTCCCGGTATTGGTCCAGGTGACGCCCAACTCCTTCAACGCGGTGCGCGAAATTTCGGCGATCCGGACGTGCAGGTTGATCTGGTTGGGTGCAACCAGCTCCATTTTGTTGACCAGCTGCTTGGGATCGGGAACGTAGCGCGCCGCGATCTGGCGGATGTCGTCGCCTTCGGCGGGCGAATTGACCGGCCCTTGGAGAATGATCGAGTTATCCAACGGCCTGGCCTCGACCTTGGTGCCGGGCACAAGCGGGTTAAGAGCGCGCTGGAGTTCGGCGGCGTCGGCGTGCACGACGATCGGGCTGTTGATCAGTACATTGTCCTGCTTGTCGAGCGCGAATAGCGTCGTCGTACCGGCCGCCTTGCCGACGAGATAGATGATGGTTGGCGACTTCACCTGTATGTCGGCGACGTTCGGATCGGCGACGAAGATGTTCCCTGCCGGCCGGTCGAGTCGCAGGATGACGCCC
>JBAVMB010000548.1:0-3842 GCA_049689615.1 Allostellaceae bacterium | reverse complement strand
ATCTCGGCATGGTGATCGTCGATTATCTCCAGCTCATTCGTGGTTCCAGTGAGGGCGGCGGCTTCGAGAACCGCGTTCAGGAGATCTCTGAAATCACGCGCGGCCTCAAGGCCTTGGCCAAGGAGCTCAACGTGCCGGTGCTGGCGCTTTCGCAGTTGTCGCGCGCCGTCGAGCAACGCGAGGACAAACGGCCGATGCTCTCCGATCTGCGTGAATCGGGCTCGATCGAGCAAGATGCCGACGTGGTGATGTTCGTCTTCCGCGAGGAGTATTACCTCATGCGCACGCCGCCGACGCAGCGGCCCGAGGAAAGCCAGGAAAAATTCAATGATCGCATCGAAAAGCACCGGCAGCGCTGCGAGGAGGTCTACGGCCTCGCCGAGGTTCACGTCGCCAAGCAGCGCCACGGTCCGATCGGCAAAGTGACGCTGCGCTTCGACGGCAATACCACCAAGTTCGACAATTACGTCAGCGGCGACCGCCTGCCCGATGCCTTCTGACCGCAAGGTCGCGACCGACCGGGCGAATGCCATCCTAGAAATCGACCTGCGCGCCGTCGTTGCCAATTGGCGGCGGCTGAAGCGCGAGCTGGCGCCTGGCGTATCCATGGCGGCGGTGGTTAAAGCCGACGCCTATGGCCTCGGCGCGGCGCAGGTTGGGCCCGTTTTAGCGCGCGCCGGTTGCGCGCTCTTTTTCGTCGCGTCGCTCGACGAGGGTATCGCGCTGCGCAAGATCCTACCCAAGGCGCGCATCGCCATCCTCGACGGCGCGCTCGCCGGTAGCGAAAGGGAATTCACCCGTCGCCGGCTCATCCCGGTGCTCAACGATTTCGGCCAAGTAACCCGCTGGGGCAAAGCGCACCCGCGCAAGCCGGCGATCCTCCATCTCGACACCGGGATGCAACGGCTCGGCCTGTCGCGCGCCGAGGTCGATCGTCTGGCCGGCGATCCCGCCTTGTTGTCACGTCTCGATCTGGCTGCGATCATGAGCCACCTCGCCTGCGCCGACGAGCCCGAGCATCGCAAGAACCCGGAGCAGCTCGCGCGCTTTCGCGCCGCGCTCGCACGACTGCCCAAGGCGCCGGCATCGCTCGCTTCGTCGTCGGCGATCTTTCTCGGCCCCGAATATCACTTCCAGATCGTGCGTCCGGGCGCGGCGCTTTTCGGCATCAATCCGCTGCCGGACAAACCCAATCCGATGCGCGCGACGATCGCGTTGCGCGCGAAAATCCTTCAGGTCCGTGACGTTGACGCAGGTGAGACCGTTGGATATGGTGCGACGCACCGCATGAAACGGTCGAGTCGCATCGCGACCGTCGCCGTCGGTTACGCCGATGGCTGGCTCCGCTCCGCAAGCGATCGCGGCAGCGCAGCGATTGCCGGTCGAAGGGTTCCCGTCGTTGGACGCATTTCAATGGATCTGCTGACGCTCGACGTGACGGGAATCGGAGCGGACCGCGCCAAACCCGGTACTTATGTCGATTTAGTCGACGACAGGTACGGCATCGACGACGCGGCGGAAGCCGCCGGCACGATCGGCTACGAGATGCTGACGCTGCTCGGCCAGCGCTACGCGCGGATCTATCGCGGAGCACGCTGAATGACGTTTCTCGCGCGCGTCGGCCGCGTCGTTTTGGCGTTCCTGTCCGCGACGGGCCGCCTCGCGATCTTCACGCTGACGGCGCTCAGTCACTGCTTCCGGCCGCCGATCTACGTCAACCTGATCCTGCGGCAGTTCGTCGATATCGGCTATTACTCGCTGCCGGTCGTCGGCCTGACCGCGATCTTCATCGGCATGGTGCTGGCTCTGCAATTGCACACCGGCTTCAACCGCATCACCGGCGGCGAAAGCGCCATTGCGCAGGTGGTTGTCCTCGGCATGACCCGCGAATTGGGACCCGTGATCGCCGGCCTGATGGTCGCCGGACGCATCGGCGCCGCGATCGCTGCCGAAGTCGGCACCATGCGCGTCACCGACCAAATCGACGCGCTGTCGACGTTGTCCACCAATCCTTACAAATACCTGGTAGTGCCACGGCTTCTCGCCGGGATCATTGCCCTGCCAGTGCTTGTCCTGGTCGCCGACAATATTGGCGTGTTCGGCGGCTTTCTCGTCGCGACCTATAAGTTCGGCTTCAATCCGGTGGCGTATCTGCAGAACACCGCGGACTTCCTGCGGAGCGAAGACGTCATTTCAGGCCTGATCAAATCGTCAGTGTTCGGTTTCCTGATCTCGCTCATGGGCTGCTATACCGGCTATCATTCGAAAGGCGGCGCGCAAGGCGTGGGCGCCGCGACAACCTACGCGGTAGTGTCGGCTTCCGTGCTGATCCTGATGTTCGACTACATCCTGTCGGCGTTGCTGTTCTCGTCATGAGCGGCGCGCCAAAAATCGCGGTTCGCGGCCTGAAGAAGTCGTTCGGGTCCAAGGTCGTACTCGACGGGCTCGATCTCGATATCGGCGTCGGCGAGAGCGTCGTGGTCATCGGCGGCTCAGGCACGGGCAAGTCGGTGATGGTCAAATGTATCATCGGCCTGATGGAGCCTGACGCGGGCTCGATCACGATCGACGGCCAGGAAGTCACCAGCCTAAAACGCGGCGAGCGCGAGCGGCTGATGCGCAAGTTCGGCATGCTGTTCCAAGGGGCCGCGTTGTTCGACAGTTTGCGCGTTTGGCAGAATGTCGCATTCGGCTTGATCCAAGGCCACGGTATGCACCGCGACGAAGCCAAAGCGGTGGCCATCAAGACGTTGGGCGCGGTGGGTCTCGGCCCCGAGGTGGCCGAGTTGTGGCCGGCGGAACTCTCGGGCGGCATGCAGAAGCGCGTCGGCCTGGCGCGCGCCATCGCCGCCAAGCCCGAAATCATCGTCTTCGACGAGCCGACGACCGGCCTCGACCCGATCATGGGCGACGTGATCAACGACCTGATCATCAAATGCGTCCGCGATCTCGGCGCGACGGCGATTTCGATCACGCACGACATGGCATCGGCGCATAAGATCGCTGATCGCATCGCCATGATCTACAAAGGCAAGATCATCTGGCAGGGCTCGTCCAAGACCATCGACCAGTCAGGCAATCCCTACGTCGACCAGTTCATCCACGGCCGCGGCGAAGGCCCGATCAAGATGGAGGTCCGTGCGCTGTGACCGCCCGGAACCTCGTCCTGGCCTGACCATGGCCCGCGCCGAAAGCCGCTACGTCTGCCAAAGCTGCGGCGCCGTCCACCCGAAATGGGCGGGCAAGTGCGACGATTGCGGCGCCTGGAACACGCTGGTCGAAGAAGCGGCGCGGGTCAGCGCGCCCAAGGGCTTGGGCGGCGGCAAAGGCGGCCGGCCCTTGCAATTCGTCGGCCTGCACGGTGACGCGCAAGCGACTGCCCGGCGCGCCTCGGCAATCGCCGAGTTCGACCGTGTCTGCGGCGGCGGGCTCGTGCCGGGCTCGGCGCTGCTGATCGGCGGCGACCCCGGCATCGGCAAATCCACCCTGATCCTGCAGGCGATGGCCGCCCTCGCCGCCGGGAACAGCGGCCAGAAGCTCGATTGTGCCTATGTCTCGGGCGAGGAATCGCTCGACCAAGTGCGGCTGCGCGCACGCCGCCTTGGCGTCGCCGATGCGCCGGTGCGGCTGGCAGCGGCGACCTCAATCCGCGACATCGCCACGAGCCTCGACCGCGCCGATGCGCCGCAAGTGGTGGCGATCGATTCCATCCAGACCATGTACCTCGACAATCTCGACAGCGCGCCCGGTACCGTCAGCCAAGTGCGTGCCTCGGCGCAGGAGCTCATCCGCCTCGCCAAGGCGCGTGGCTTCACGCTGCTGCTGGTCGGACACGTCACCAA
>JBAVMB010000547.1:0-1734 GCA_049689615.1 Allostellaceae bacterium | reverse complement strand
CACCAAGGGATCGTCAGCGCGCTCAGCCGCTTGCGGCCCAGGAGCAATGCGTTTCTCACCACGAAGCGCGATGACGCCTCGGCGGCGTGCGTGAACTTATGTTCCAGGCACACATCGCCTGCCGCGTAGATTCGCTTGTTGCTGGTTTGCAGGAAGTCGTTGACGTGGATTCCGGCTTCGGTGTCGTAGTGGATCCCGGCGGTCTCGAGGCTCATGTTTTCGACGTTGGGCACCCGGCCGATGCCGACCAGGATTTCATCGACGGAGACGCTGAATTTTCCGCCACCGCTCTCGAGATCGACGATTTTCTGTGCGCCCTCCATGCGAACGGCGACCACCGTGGTATTGAGATGAATCTCGACGCCATTGCGCGCCAGCGCGTCTGAAAGGATTTGGGCAGCGTCGCGCTCTTCCTTGGGCAGGAACGTCGGGTCGTCTTGTGCGATGATGACATGCGATCCAAATCGGCAAAACGCCTGCGCCAATTCGCAACCGAGCGGGCCGCCGCCGATCACCAAAAGGCGGCGTGGGCATTCGGTCAGATTAAAGACGTTTTCGTTGGTCAAATAACCAGCCTCGGCGAGCCCCGGAATGGGCGGGGTCAGCGGCCGCGCGCCGGTAGCGATGAGCGCCTTTTTGAAACGCAGTATGTCGCCGGCCACTGCGACGGTGGCTGATCCCGCGAAGCGCGCCTCGCCAAAATACACATCGATACCCGCCTCGCTCAATCGCCGCGCCGAGTCGGCCCGGCTGAGGCGCGCCTGGATCCGCCGCATCCGCTCCATCACCGTTGCAAAGCCGATGCTGATATCCCCCGGCACCTGGCCGCCGAAATTTTCTGCAGCGCGCATTTCTGCATAGAGCCGCGCGGTGCGAATGATCGCTTTCGACGGCACGCAACCGACATTCAAGCGATCGCCGCCGATCAGATTGCGCTCAATGAGCGCCACCTTCGCGCCCAGCGCCGCCGCTTCGCGCGCCGCGGTTATGCCGCCCGGCCCTGCGCCGATGACGACCAGATTGTATTTGCCCGTGGATTTTGGGTTGCGCCAGGCGGACGGGTGAACATCGTCCACCAACGCGCGGTGGAAACGATCGTCCGGCGGTTCGTTCGGCGGCATTTCATTGTGTTGCATGGCGTGCCCCCGCTCACGCGGAAGATTTGTCATGACAACCAGCCGCCCGTGAATCCGGCGCGGCGCAGTCCGCTGCCGATGTAAGGGCACCGCCGCATCAGATTCCAAATCATCCGCGAGCGATAATTCTCGATCATCAGAATGAGGATACCCTGGTCGAGCCCGAAATAACCCTCGGAGACCCAGCCGGAGGGCCCGCCGCCGGGAATTGTCGGATTGAAGCCGCTTGGCAATCTCGACTCCCGAATCATGTCGGAATAGGACGCGCAAAAATGGCGCAAAGCCGACAAGGCAAGCTCTGGCGCGAAGGGCAGTGACGCGAGGGCTGCACATGGGCCGATCGTGCCGTCGTCGGGACCATAGGGCACGCCGCGCGCGGCATAGCCGAGAAAACGGCGTTCCCTACCATCGACCTTCAGCGTCTTGAGGCCCGGTCCGTCGTTCGCCGTGATACCCCAGCAATCCTTGCCGTAGCCTGCGAATCCATAAGGATTGCGCCGTGCGTATTCGCGCTGGACGTAAGTGGTGCGCCGGCTGTTCTCGAAATAGTCGCTGTCTTTTTCGCGCATGAAGCGATCTCGTATGCCGGCGAAATCGA
>JBAVMB010000546.1:0-4117 GCA_049689615.1 Allostellaceae bacterium | reverse complement strand
CACGGCGTCGACCGCCGCCTTGACGCGCGCTGGCTCAATCGCCGCGCCGGCGAGCTTGCCGGCGGCCTCTTGCGCGACCTCGGCGGCCAATTGCGGGATGCCTTGGAGCGCCGTGGTCTTGGCCTCGGCGATGCGCCGCTCGGCCTTGGCGGTCTCGGCGTTGAGGCTTTCGGCGAGCTTGCGCTGCTGGTCGGCGGCTTCGGCCGCCAGCCGTTCGGCGGTTTCGCGCAAGGCCTGCTGCGCCTTGGTGCGGGCTTCACCCAATGCCCGCTCGTAGGCCGTAATGACGGCTTCAGCCTCGGCCTTCATGCGTTGCGCCTTGTCGAGATCGCCGGTAATCCGGTCGCGGCGCTTGGCGATGATCCCGCCGACGCGCGGCAGGCCCACCAGCGTCATCACCAGATAGAGGGCGACAAACGTGATAGCCAGCCAGACGAGCTGGCTCGGGAAGGTGGCGAGGTCGAGTTGCGGCATCGGCCGGTCGGCAGGCCTAGAACACGAAGAGGATCAGGAACGCGATCGCCAGACCGAACAGACCGGTTGCCTCGGCGAGCGCGAAGCCAAGGAACGCGAACGGCGTGACCTGTGCCGCCGGGTTGCGCGCCAATGCGTTGATAAGCGCCGCGAAGACGTTGCCGATGCCGATACCGGCGCCGACGAGCGCGATGCAGGCCAAGCCTGCGCCGATCATTTTTGCCGAAGCGAGATCCATTGCAGTATCCCCAGAGGTTTCAGTGAAGGTTGATGGCGTCGTTGAGATAGAGGCAGGTCAGAATGGTGAAGACGTAGGCCTGTAGTACCGCGACCAGCAGCTCGAGGAAGAAGATCAGCACGTCGAGGCCAAGCGGCAGGAGGCCCAAAATCCCGATGCTGGCGGCGAAGCCGCCGAAGATCGCGAGCATCGTGTGACCGGCGAGCATGTTGGCGAACAGCCGGATCGACAGCGTGAACGGCCGAATCAGGTAGGACAACAGCTCGATCGGCACCAAAAGCACGAGCAGCACGATCGGCACGCCGTGCGGCACGAAAAAACTGAGGAAGTGCCAGCCGTGGCGCCAGATGCCGATCAAGGTCACGCCGACGAAGACGACCGCGGCCATGGCGAAGGTGACGATGAGCTGTCCGGTGAACGTGTAGCCGTAGGGAATCAGGCCGAGCATGTTTCCGAACAGGATGAACATGAACAGCGTGAAGACGAACGGGAAATAGCGCTGGCCGTCGGTGCCCACCGTGTCGTCGATCATGTTGCCGATGAATTCGTAGGCGAGTTCGCCCAGCGACTGGACGCGGCCGGGCACGAGCTCTTCGCGGCGCGTGCCGATGACGACGATCGCAGTTGCCAGCAGCACCGCGATGGTCATCAGCAGCGCCGAATTGGTGAACGAGATGTCGAGCTTGCCGATATGCAGCGGCACGATCGGCTTGATCACGAATTGCTCGAGTGGATGCAGTTCCAGCGCCACGTCAGTCCTCGTCCTCGTCGTCCCCCGTCGCGCCGGCGTTGCCGCCGCGCGCACCGACTTTCATACCCATCCCGGTGACCGCGCGGTACACGTTCCACATGCCCGCGGCGATGCCGAGAAAGAACATCACCACCATCGCCGCCGGCTTGGTTCCGAGCCAGCGGTCGATCGCCCAACCGATGGCGACCGATACAACCACCGCAACCACCAGTTCGAGCCCGATGCGCAGCCCGAATGCCAACGCGTCTTGCGTCGGCGCAACGCCTCGTGGCGCGAGCTTCGGCGGCAGCCCGCCACGTGCCCTGGCCAGGCGCTCGCCTAAATCCTTGAGGCTCGCCCGCGCCTCGCGTTCGTCCATTCCAACCACCGGGAATGCTTGAGAGAATCCCCCGCGGCGCGGGCGTGCGCGGCGGCTAACCCGCGCCGGAAAGGCGCGCAACTTCTAAAAGGCGTCACCGGGCGAGTCAAGCGCAGGAAGGCACCGAATCAGGCGGTGCGACGAAGCTGCTCGATCCCCTGGAGATCGACCGAAACCAGCTGCGACACGCCCTTTTCGCCCATGGTCACGCCGTAGAGCCGGTCGACGCGCGCCATGGTCAGGCGGTGGTGGGTGATGATCAGGAAGCGGGTCTCGGCGCTCTCCGCAATCTCGGCGACGAGGCGGCAGAAGCGATCCACGTTCGCATCATCAAGAGGCGCGTCAACTTCGTCCAGCACGCAGATCGGCGCCGGATTGGTGAGGAAGACCGCGAACAGCAATGCCAGCGCGGTTAGCGCCTGCTCACCGCCCGACAGCAGCGTCAAGTTCTGCAGCTTCTTGCCCGGCGGGCTGGCCATGATTTCGAGGCCGGCCTGCAGCGGATCGTCGTCCTCGCCGGGGTCGAGCCGCAGATGGGCGTTGCCGCCGCCGAACAGCCGCACAAACAGCTTGCCGAAATGTTCGTTGACTTGAGTGAAGGCTGCGAGCAGGCGTTCGCGGCCTTCACGGTTGAGCGCGGTGATGCCTTGGCGCAGCTTGGCGATGGCACCGACGAGATCCTCGCGCTCGCGATTGAGGCCGTTGAGACGCTCCTCGATCTCGCGCGATTCCGCTTCGGCAACCAAATTCACCGGACCCATATTCTCGCGCTCGCGCAACAGCCGTTCGAGGCGCGTGGTAGCGGCGCCGATCTCCGGCAGCTCTTCGTCGGCTTCGATGCCCGCGGCAGTCAGAACGTCCTCGGGCTTGGCCTGCAGCTTTTCAGCGATGGCGTCGGCGACAGTTGTGCGCGCCAGCACCGCCTGATCGCGCACGCCTTCGGCGCGCACGCGCTCTTCGCGCGCTTCGCCGGCAGAAGCTTCCGCCGCGCGGGCCGCCTTGTCGGCTTCCGCGAGCTTCGCCTCGCCGGCGGCCAGTGCATCGGCCGCCTGATTACGGCGCGCAGTCGAGCCCGCGATGGTTTCCGCCAGCCTGTCGCGTTCAGCAGCGATTTCCTGCGGCCGTTGTGCGAGCGATTCGACGTCGGCATGCAATTCGCTGCGGCGGCTTTCGAGTGTCTGACGCTGACGCGCCGCAGCCTCGGTGCGCTGCTCCCAGGATTTGTGTTCCACGCCGATCGCCGCCAGCCGCTCGCTGCGCGCCGCCGCTTCGCGCACCAGCCGGTCGTGTTCGCCCTGATGTGCCTGTTGCAGGGCACGGCGCTCGGCGAGGGTACCGCGTGCCGCCTGAATCTCGTCACGGCCCTTGGCCGGATCGGGCAGGGCGTCGAGCGTGCGACGCGCGGCGGCGGCCTCCGCCTCGGCCTCACTGCGATCGAGCGTCAACCGTTGCGCCGCCTCTTCCAGCGCGGCACGGCGCGAAACGATGGCGGCAGCAGCGCGCGCCAGTTCGGCTTCGTGATTGCGGATGTCGGCCAGCGCGTCGAGCGCTTCGCGGGCGTGCTGCCGCGCCTGACGATCGGCTTCGGCGCGTTCGCGGTTGTGGCGCTGCGCCGCTTCGAGCGCCTCGCGCCTCCGCGCAACCTCGGTCTCCGCGTCCTGCAGTTCACGTGTCAGCTCGGTCAGGCGATGGCGCTGCTCGAGCCGTTGGGTTGCCGCAGCCGGTGCGCCCGGCATGCGGCGGAAGCCGTCCCAGCGCCACAGCCCGCCATCGCGGCTGACAAGCCGCTGGCCCGGACGCAAATCCGCTTGGAGCCGCTCGCCGTCGGCGACGGTATCGACCACACCGATCTGATTGAGGCGGCGCGTCAACGGTGCCGGAGCCGTGACATATTCCGACAGTCGGCTCACGCCGACCGGCAGGGGCGGTGTATCGGCATAATCCGGCAAGCCGAACCAATGCGCCGGCGCGGCGGCGTCGGTCGGCGCCGTCAGGTCATCGCCGACAGCGGCGCCGAGCGCCGCCTCGAAGCCGCGCGCCACTTGGATTGCGTCGAGCACTGGCGGCCATTTGTCGTGATCTGGCTTGGCCAAGAGTTGCTGCAAGGCCTCGCTCTCGGCCTTCAACTTGGCGCGACTCATCTCCGCCGTTTCGAGCGGTGCGCGCGCCTCGGCTTCGGCGGCTTGCGCCTCGGCCAGCGCCTGCTCGGCCGCCGCCAGCGCGGCGCGGCTGTCTTCGGCTGCGCTTTCGGCTGCCTTGAGTGCGGCCAGGATTTCAGCACCAACGCCGCTGGCGC
>JBAVMB010000545.1:0-8779 GCA_049689615.1 Allostellaceae bacterium | reverse complement strand
CCCAAGCACGTCTACCTCATTGACGGCTCCGGCTTCATCTTCCGTGCCTATCACGCGATGCCCAAGCTGACGCGGCCGGACAAGACGCCGGTCGGCGCGGTGCTCGGATTCTGCAACATGATCCTCAAGCTGATCGGCGAGACCGATGCCGATCACGTCGCCGTCGTTTTCGACGTCGCCCGCACCACGTTTCGCAACCGGCTTTACCAGGACTACAAGGCGCATCGGCCCGAACCGCCCGACGATCTGGTGCCCCAGTTCGGCCTGGTGCGCGAGGCTGTCGACGCCTTCAACGTCTGCCGCATCGAACAACCGGATTACGAGGCCGACGATCTGATCGCGACGTATGCCGACGAAGCGGTGCGCGCCGGCGCGCGCGTCACCATCGTCTCGTCGGATAAGGATTTGACCCAGCTGGTCTCCGACAAGATAGAACTCTACGACGCCATGCGTGATCGGCCGATCCGGGCACCGGAGGTCGTCGAGAAATTCGGCGTCGGACCCGACAAGGTGATCGACGTTTTGGCGCTGTGGGGCGATAGCAGCGACAACGTGCCGGGCGTGCCCGGCATCGGCGCCAAGACCGCCGCCGAGCTCATCAACCAGTACGGCGATCTCGAAACCCTGCTGAAGCGCGCCGGCGAGATTAAACAGCCGAAACGGCGCGAAGCGCTGACCGAACACGCCGCCGATGCCCGCCTATCGAAGAAGCTGGTGACACTCGATCATGCCGTGCCGTTGCCGCGACCGCTGTCGGAACTCGCGGTCAGGCCGCTCGATCAGGCCAAGGTAACGGCGTTCCTTCAGGTACAGGGATTCCGCGCGCTTCTGGCGCGGGTACAGGCCAAGCTGGCAACCGGCCAAACCGCGCTACCGGCGCCGGGTAAGGACGGCATTCCGAGTCCGCCGCCTTTGCCGGAAGCTAAATCATTGGTGCCCGTCGCAACCGTTGCCGCGACGCAACTTGCGGCGGTCAACCCGAATTATGAGCTGGTGCAGGACGTCGCCGCGCTCGATCGCTGGATTGCGTCCGCCTATGCCAAGGGTGCGATCGCGATCGATACCGAGACCAGTTCGCTCGATGCCGTTGCCGCCGAACTAGTAGGTGTGTCGCTCGCGCTCGAACCGGGTGTCGCCTGTTATATTCCGGTCGGCCATACGAGCGGCGCGCCTGGCGCGCTTGACCTCGCTGGCAGCGGCACAGCGCCCAAGCAGATCGCGTGTGACACGGTGATCATGCGGCTCAAGCCGCTTCTCGAAGATACGGGTGTGCTCAAGATCGGCCAGAACATCAAATACGACATGCAGGTGCTGAGCCGCTACGGTATCGCCGTCGAGCCGATTGATTGCACCATGCTGATCTCGTTCGTGCTCGATGCAGGATTGCACGGTCACGGCCTCGACGAGCTGGCCAAGATTCATTTCGGCCACGACATGATCAAGTACAAGGACGTCGCTGGTAGCGGCAAGAACCACATCGGCTTTGCCGCCGTGCCGCTCGATCGTGCTTGCGAATATTCGGCCGAGGACGCCGACTACACGCTGCGGCTCCATCGCCTGCTGAAGCCGCGTTTGGTCGCCGAGCATCGCGTCGCTTTCTACGAAACGGTGGAGCGGCCGCTGCCCGCCGTCGTCGGCGCGATGGAGCGCGCTGGTATCGCCGTCGATCGTGCTGAGCTCAAGCGCCTAAGCGACGATTTCGCCCGGCGCATCGCCGACGCCGAGGCTGAAATCCACAAGCTGGCCGGTCATCCGTTCAACGTCGGCTCGCCGCAACAGCTCGGCAAGGTCTTGTTCGAGGAGTTGAACCTCGAACGCTTCGGCCGCAAGACCAAGTCCGGCGCTCGTTCGACCGACGCCGCCGTGCTCGAAGAATTGGCCGAAGCGCATCCGTTGCCGGCCAAAGTGCTGGAATGGCGCGAGCTGGCGAAACTCAAGTCGACTTATGCCGACGCGCTGGTCGAAGAGATCAATCCGACGACCGGCCGGGTCCATACCAGCTACTCGCTCACTGGCGCCGCCACTGGCCGCCTCGCGTCGAGCGATCCCAATCTGCAGAACATCCCGATCCGCACCGAGGAAGGCCGTAAAATCCGCCATGCCTTCATCGCCGTGCCCGGATGTCTGCTGATCTCGGCCGACTACAGCCAGATCGAGCTGCGCCTTGCTGCACATGTCGGCGATATCGGGCCGTTGAAAGAAGCATTCCGCCAAGGACTCGACATCCACGCGATGACCGCGAGCGAGGTTTTCGGCGTGCCGATCGAAGGCATGGACCCGATGCTGCGGCGCCGCGCCAAGGCGATCAATTTCGGCATCCTCTACGGCATCAGCGCTTTCGGTCTCGGCCGCCAGATCGACGTGCCGCAGGCGGAAGCCGGCAAATTCATCAAGGCCTATTTCGATCGCTTCCCGGGTATCCGCAACTACATGGACCGCACTAAGGAATTTGCACGCGAGAACGGCTATGTCGAGACGCTATTCGGCCGGCGTTGTTACGTCGCCGGAATCAAAGATCCAATTCCGGCGCGGCGTGGCTTCTCCGAGCGGGCGGCGATCAATGCGCCGCTTCAGGGCGCCGCTGCCGACATCATCAAGCGCGCGATGCGGCGAATTCCGGCGGCGCTGACGCAAGCCGGCCTCGCCGCCAAGATGCTTCTGCAAGTGCACGACGAGCTCGTGTTCGAGGCGCCCGAAGCCGAAGCCGAGAAGACCGCTGCAGTAGTGAAGGACGTGATGGAAAACGCGCATCGGCCCGCTGTCGAGCTGGCGGTACCGCTGGTGGTCGACACCGGCATGGCGCGCCATTGGGACGATGCCCACTGATGCTGGCGTCGTCGCCCCGCCCGCCCGCCGGTCACGTGGTCGCATGCTCGTCGCGGTCGCGGAATTGCGCCGAAAAAAGCTGTGGATGACGCACGCCGCCGCATGACCGCTTTAACCTCCGTTAAATCGTTGTGTCTAGGGTGTGACTGAACACAACGTCGAAGGTAAGGGCGACGTGCAGGGAGAGTTTCGCGACGATCCGATTTTGGGTCCCGCTTACGCGTATTGGCGCGGCAAATGGCGCAATGGCGATTTGCCGCGACGCCGTGACATCGATCCGACAGAAATTCCGCGACTGCTGCCGCATCTGCTGATCACCGAACTGGTCGAAGGTGGCACGCGGCTGCGTTACCGTCTGGCCGGTACGGCGGTCGTCGCGGCTTACGGCGGCGAGCTCACCGGCAGGCATTGCGACGAGGTGTGCCCGCCGGAGCGCCGCGCCTCGATCGTCGCGCAATATCGCCTGATCTCCGAGCGCAAGCAGCCGTTGCTGCTGAGGCACCGATATCTGTCATCGAACCGCGTGCCGTTGATCTGCCACCGCCTCGTGATGCCCTTATCCAATGATGGCAAGACGGTTAGTCAATTCGTCGCGGCGCTGCGCTTCGAATATAACGGCAGCGCCTACGAATGGGCCGGTCGCTGGGCCGGATCCTCGGGCGATTTCACTTACGAGGACGGCTACAGCGCTCTCGTCGCTTAGGGCGGCTTACGCTTGCTGCGATTCTTCGTGCCGTCATCGCCGAAAATCGGTAGATCAATCGCGTACGGTCCCAGACTTCGAAGCCTTCACAGCTCTTGCGGTAACGGTCGGCGAACAGTGCCTGCGCTACCGCGATCGAATCGTCGTCATTGGGTTCGTTCAAAATCTCGACCGCGCCGATATGGCCGTCGCGAATGAAGTAGCGTCGCATGAAGTGTCGCCGGCAAGCGGCCGACTAAGGCCGCTTAGATTACGTCGCGTTTGCGCAGACACGCGCGGCGTGCCGCCGAATGTGCCGCGGCTGCATCCGATCTCGTCGATCCGTCGTCGTGCTCAGGCGTGCAGACGGGCGGCCTTCAGTCCCAGCGCGCGGCGGTCGCGATCAATCCAGTCGTCGGCCGCGGTGCGCGACAGAAATTCGTAATACTGGGTGACGGGCGAGCCGGCGACCGCCACCGCTTTGACCGCATAGCGGCCGTCCTTCAGCGGTGTGATCGTGTAAATCGGCGATGCCTGTCGTTTGCGCACCATGGCGGCACCATACGGAAATGTGCCGCGCGCCGCGTTGATGTGCATCAACCGACGCCAAGCCCCCGCAGTGCCTCAGCACTGTGACAATTTGTATCGCGAAACCTTGTGCTCGGCGAGCTCAGCCAGGCGTTCGAACTGCGCGGCGACTTCCAGCAATTCAAAGCGCAGCAGCGCGCTTGCCGACTCGCGCGCTAATGCGCGCAAGCGCGCCGCTTGCTCGCGATAGGTCGTGAACGCCGCAGGACTCTCCGCCATGCCCACCCCCAGGATCGACGCGATGCGAGCGTAGGCTTGCCGTATCGGCCGGGGGCAGTGACGTTTCTGTGATCGCGCCGGTTCACGATCCGCGTGTGTTCGCAACCCGTTCACCGGTCGTACCATACAGCGACTCGGGCCACGCCCGCGCATTCCGCGGAGTTCCGGCGCCGATGCCGCGGCGCAATAGGCCGTCGGCGATGCGTTACCGGCGAGCAACAGCAATCGCAAAATTGCAGCCGATCGAAACCAGCAGCGCCAACACCAGCGCGACGAGCACACCGAGCGGTAGCGCCGCCAGATGGAGCGCGACCAGCGCGGCGGCGAATCCGCCGAGGCCGAATACCGCATTGGCGGTCAGCGCCGCGGTCGCCCGGCCGCCGATGCGCGGCTGGAAGATGAGGATCAGGCTCGCCAGGACGATCGGAAACAGCGCCAGGATTCCGGTCACCGTCGGACCGACGTGCGTGCTCAGCACTACGACGGCGGCGACCAGCGCCGCGACCATGGCTGCGCGCAACGGCACGTCATAGGGGCGCCGGATTGTCGGCGGCATCGGCGCGGTGCGAAATCTGCGGCTGATTGCCAGGCACGCAACGAAGACAGCGACGTTGAGCAGCACAGCTTCGGGCAACGTCCAGCCGACCGTACGCGCAACAATGGCCAGCACGATCCAGACCCCGAGCGCGGCAGCGAGACTGGCCGCAGTTGCGCGCGATTGCGCAACGGCAGCGTGGACGGTGCAGAACACCATGTTGGCGGCGTTGGCCGCGAGGCTCGCCAGTGCGCTGGCGGCGATGAACTCAGCATCGTGGTCAAGTGCGAGAAAAACATAGGCCGGTCCGGCGGCGATCGGCAGTGTCGCCACCATCGCACCGATCAGCGGACCGGCCCGCTCGGCTGCGCGTGCCGCGCCGACGACGAAAGCGGCAGTCACCGCCAGCTTCGCCGCCAGCGCCCATGCATCAACTCCCGATCCCATATTCGGCTGCTCGAACGCCCAGCAGGGCGCCGCCTTTTGGTTGTGTGATCGCGCGGCGCAACTTTGACGGGTTCAGGCGTATCCGTCGAGCATGAGACCCAAGCTCGGCGGCGATTGGGCGTTAAAGACTTGGAACGGCGATTATGTAATAATTTGCGCCGTCGCTGGCAGCGCCATTTCTAGGCGCCAACGTCGCCCAGCCAGGCGCCTGCCGAACCGTCCCGATCCACGCAACCGAGGCGAGCACAGGCGATGAAATCCAAAGATGCCGCAATGGTCACGCGTGAAGTGCGCCGTATGCGTCGCATGGCCAAAGGTCTGCCGCGCGGCGAAGGCCGCAAGGCTTTCATTGCTGCGGCGGGCAACTTGGAGAAGATCGCGCGGCGTCTCGAATCCGAAACCGCGCGGCCGAAACCGAAGAAATAGGCAGTCACCGCAGCGGCGGATGCCTAGGAGCGCAGCCAGGTCGTAAGGTAGCGCTCCGTTTTGTCATATTCGCCGGCGCGCGCGATCAAACCGACATACCAATCCGGACGGATAACATAGACCCCGATGCCATAGCGCGTCTTCATCTCACCTTCGGCCAAAACCGGCACCGCTTTGACCCATGGCATAAAGCGCGCGGCGAGTTCGACCGCGCCCGGCGCCTCGGTCGCACCGACTGCAAGCACGGTAAAGCCGTCGCGGTTGAGGACGTCGAAAAGCTGCCGCTGCCGGCCGTCGATCGTCGCCGTAGCATCGGGCGCGCGGTCGCCGGGCCACAGTGCCTTGCTCGGTCGGCCCTGGCTCAGCGCGCTGCGCGGATAGCGGATGTCGAGCTCGGTCATGGTACGGGCAAAGGCGCGGCGCACGGGCGCAAACCGCATCAACAGTGCGACCACCTGGTTGCGGATCGCTTGTGCCGCGGGTTGGTGCAGTGTCGCCAGTTGAGTCAGACGCGCGGCATTGCGCAGCACTAGGTCGCCGACCGCGCTGCGTTCCGGCGAATAGGTCGCCAGCAGGCGGTCACCCGATTTGCCATTGATTGTCAGCGCCAGCTTCCATGCAAGGTTGAAGGCATCCTGGATACCGGTGTTCATGCCCTGGCCGCCAGCTGGGCTGTGAATGTGCGCGGCGTCGCCGGTCAGGAAGACGCGGCCGTGCCGATAATCCGATACCTTGCGATCGTTGATGCGGAACAGGCTGAGCCACACCGGATCGTAGGCGCGCACGCCGCTCGGGCCACGCCGGTCGAGGGCCGATTGGATGAGGTCGAGTGTCGCTTCCTGCGGCGCCGCTGTCGCCGGTCCGAGATCGGCGATAACACGGAACCGGCCGCGCTGCATCGGAAAAATCCCAAGCACGCCCTCGCGATGCCAATAGAGTTGAAGCTTGTCCTCGACAGCGCCGTCGAGCTTGACGTCGCCGAGCATGAAGGCGGTGGGCTCGGTCTCGCCGGCGAAATCGAGCTTGAGGCCGTGGCGCACGACGCTGTGCGCGCCGTCACAGGCAACGAGATAGTCGCAGGTAGTGCGTTCGGTGCGGCCGTCGGCGTGAGTGAGCGTGCAGACGACACCATTTTGTCCGGGCTCGAACGACGTCAGCTCAACTGTGCGCTCGAGGCGGCCGCCGAGCCGTTCGAGATGTTCCTCGAGCAAGCGTTCGGTCTCGCTTTGCGGGATGAACAGCGCATAGGGATAGGGCGTCGCGATGCCGGCAAAGCTGATCTCGGCAATGAGACGGCCATTCGCGCGAAGCTGTGCCTCGCGGGTTGGCCGGCCGACGGCGGTGAAATCGTCGGCGCAGCCAGCAAGCCGCAGCAGCTCGAGCGTACGCGGCCAGACGACCAGCGCCTTCGAAAGATCGGTGCGCCGCGCCGCGCGTTCGATTGCGCGGAAGGCGACACCGCGGCGGCGCAGCTCGCCCGCCATGGCCAATCCGATCGGCCCACCGCCGGCGACGAGAACCGGAATGTCGTTCATGGCTCGGCGCTCCCGCGGGTCGGCGCGATTGTGGGCGCGTCTATCGTGATGTCCCCCACGCCTGATGCGCGCGCGGTCGCGCGCCGAATTAGACTAGAAAACCGGCAAAGGGTTCGGCAACTGTTTCACGCGTGGTTTTGATCGCGGTTTAGGATTTGTTCAGTTGCGACAGCCAGGCGAGCGCGGCATCCGTGCCGGCGTCGGGTGTGCCGATATGGTTCGAATGCACGGTAACGAACCGGTTGAGCGGATTGGCCGGCACCATGCCGAAGAGGGTCGCGGCGGACGCTTGGGTCGGATCGCCGTCGCCGGCAATCCACAGGATCGGCACCGTCAGCTTCGAGAGGTTTGGGTCGAGACGCGTCAGCGCGTTGGGATCGTTGAAGCTGACGAAGATCCGCGGCGTCGTTGTCACGGTCATGGCGAAGGAGCCGCCGGTATTGGTGTTGAAATCGTCGAACGTGGTGTTCGTATCGCCCTGGCCTTGCGCAATCAGCTGCCGCGCGCGGGCGAGACTGGCGGCAACTTCCGGCCGCTGGCTCTTGCGGGTCGGATCGTCGGCCGGACCGAACGCGATGATTCCGACGATGCCGGTATGCGTCGCGCCATAGGCAATGGCGCCGTTGCCTCCAAGGCTCAGGCCGCCGATGATGATCGCCGTGGCGCCTTGCGCCTTGAGCTGGGCAATGGCGTTATCCACTTCAGCGATGCAATCGGGATAGGTCTTGTCGAAGTTGCGTCGTCGCGACCAGCACATTTCCGGCGTTGCCACGAGATAGCCGGCATTGCGCAGGGACATGATCAGGCGACTGCCAAAGGCGTCGCCGCGGGCATTGGTGGCCATGCCCAACGCGCCGCCGAGCTTGCCGTGCAGTAGCACGATGCCGATGCGCTGCTGCGCCGAAGCGGGCGGTGCGAATGCGCACAGCGCGACAAGCGCCAAGGCGAGCACAAAACGCGTAGCGAACGCAGCGAGACTGCGAAACATGATTCCCCCTGTTGCTTTGCGTCGTCGCAGCGCCATTCAGGCGGCCGCGTGGACGCCGGCCGCCTTCACATCGGTGCCAACATACGGCTCGTACTGCTTGAAGTTGGTTTCGAACCGTTTGGTCAGGCCGCGCGCGGTCTGGTCGTAGGAGCCCTTATCGGACCAGGTATTGCGCGGGTTCAGCACGTCGGCCGGCACCTCGCCGCAGGATTCCGGGACCTGCAAGCCGAAGAATGGCTCCTTCCGCGTCGGCACGTTCTTGAGCGTACCGGCTAGAACCGCGCGCACCAGCGCGCGCGTGTGGGCGATCTTCATGCGCGATCCGATGCCATAGGCGCCGCCCGACCAGCCGGTGTTCACCAGCCAGCAGGTCGCCTTGTGCTTGGCGATGCGCTCGCCCAGCATCTTGGCGTAGACCGTCGGATGCCGCGGCATGAACACGGCGCCGAAACAGGTCGAGAACGTCGCCTGCGGCTCCTTGCCGAGACCCTTTTCGGTGCCGGCGACGCGCGCGGTGTAACCCGACAGGAAGT
>JBAVMB010000544.1:0-6294 GCA_049689615.1 Allostellaceae bacterium | reverse complement strand
GGCCTGTGCTGATCGCCGGCGGACTCAAGGGGATTTACGATCTGTTGTTGCTCGCCTGTTTCGGCCGGCGCAAGCCGCCGGACGAAAGCGACTGAGCGTCAGGGCCACTTTACCGCCGGCGGCAGCGACATCAGGATCGCCTCGACGTTACCGCCGGTCTTGAGGCCGAACAGCGTGCCGCGGTCGTAGAGCAGGTTGAACTCGACATAGCGGCCGCGCTTGACCAACTGCGCCTGGCGCTGCTCGCTGGTCCACGGTCGCAGCATGTGGCGCCGCACCAGCCGCGGATAGATGCGCAGAAAGGCCTCGCCGACGGCGTGCGTGAAAGCGAAATCGCGCTCCCAGTCGCCGGTCGCCAGATCGTCGAAGAAGATGCCGCCGACGCCGCGCGGTTCGTTGCGGTGCTTGAGGAAAAAATACTCGTCGCACCACGCCTTGAAGCGCGGGTAATAGGCGGCATCGTGCGCCGCGCAGGCGGCTTCGAGCGCGCCATGGAAATCGCGCGTATCGGATTCGTCCGGAAACACCGGCGTCAGGTCGGCGCCGCCGCCGAACCAGGCCTTGGTCGTCCGGATATGCCGCGTGTTCAGGTGGGCTGCCGGCACCAGCGGCGAGCATGGGTGCGCGACCAGCGAGATGCCGGTTGCCCGGAAGTGCGGATCATTCGCGGCGCCCGGTATCTGCGCGCGGAACTCGGTCGAGAATTCGCCCCACACGGTCGAGACGTTGACGCCGACTTTCTCGAACACGCTGCCGTGCATCAGCGCCATCGTTCCACCGCCGCCGCCTTCGCGCTGCCACGGCGTGCGCGTGAAGCGTCCGGCAGAGCCTTCGTCGGGCCGCGCCGAGGCGTATTCGTCTTCGATCGCCTCGAACACCGTGCAAAGACGGTCGCGCAACTCCTCGAACCAGCGCGCGGCGTCGGCCTGTTGCTGCGCCGCGTCGCTCACGGCGTCAGCTCCGGCAGCAGCGCGGTCTGGCGCAGCGCTTCGCCGAGCACCAGCGCGGCCGCGAGCGCGACGTTGAGCGAGCGTAGTCCCGGCCGCATCGGTATCAGTACGCTGGCGTCCACGGCTTCGGCGACCTCCGGCGGCACGCCCGCGGTCTCGCGTCCGAGCAGGAGCACGTCGTCGCGGGCGAACGCGAAGCGATGATAGGGGAGGCGGGCCTTGGTCGAAAGCAGCACCAGCCGGCCGGGACGCGATCGGTGAAAAGCTGCCCACGATGCATGCCGCACGATCTCGACGCGGGCGAGGTAATCCATCGCCGCGCGCTTGAGGCGGCGGTCGTCGAGCACGAAGCCGCATGGCTCGATGATATCGATGGCGACGCCGAAGCATGCGCCGAGCCGCAGGATCGCACCCGCGTTCTGTGGAATGTCGGGCTCGTAGAGGGCGAGGCGCATGGCCGCACCTTGGGGATGAATTTGCCGCCTTGGCAAGGCCCGCGCGCGGCCCGCCGGCTTGGGTTTCCGCCATTCGTGCGGCAGGATGTCGCATAGAAGCTTTCGTTTTAGCCTGTAGCTTGCGCGCGGGCTTCGAGCGCGGGCGAAAGAGGGGATCGATGGCGGATTCGGCGCATTCGCATACGGCTGGCGGACACGCGCCGGGCGGTTCGCGACGCGACTTCCTGGTGATCGCTGGCAATGCGCTGCTCGGCGTCGGTGCCGCGTGCACGGTCTGGCCGCTGATCACCAGCATGAATCCGGCGCGCGACGTGCTGGCGGCCGGCGCGCCGATCGACGTCGATCTGTCGAGCTTGCAGCCGGGCCAGCAGGTTCTCGTGATTTGGCGCTCGCGGCCGATCTTCATCGTTCACCGCACGCCTGCCGAGCTGACCAAGCTGCAATCGTCGAACGATACCAGCTTGCTGCGCGATCCGAATTCCGACGTGCTGCAGCAGCCACCTTACGCCACCAACTGGCATCGCTCGATCAAGCCGGAGTATCTGGTGCTCGTCGGCATCTGTACGCACCTGGGCTGCATTCCCGAATTCACGCCGCGGCCGGGCGGTAGCCTCGGACCCGCTTGGCCGGGCGGCTATTTCTGCCCGTGCCACGGTTCGCGCTACGATTTGTCGGGCCGCGTCTTTAGCGGCGTGCCGGCACCGTACAATTTGCCGGTGCCCCCGCATCATTTCATCAACGACACTACCGTCCGGATCGGCGAGAACCCGCCGAATTCGACTTTCGATTTCGATTCGATCGAGCAGATCTGAGGCGGGACCATGGCGGTATCGCAGAACAAATTGGTGCAATGGATTGATCACCGCCTGCCGGTGTTCACCTATCTCGATCACGAGCTGCACGAATATCCGACGCCGAAGAACCTGAACTATTGGTGGAATTTCGGCTCGCTCGCCGGCGCGATGTTGATGATCATGATCGCCACCGGCATCTTCCTGGCGATGCAGTACGATCCCAACGCCGGCGACGCGTTCCAGTCGGTCGAGCGCATCATGCGCGAGGTCAACTACGGCTGGTTGATCCGCTACATCCACATGAACGGCGCGTCGTTCTTCTTCATCGTTGTTTATATCCATCTGTTCCGCGGTTTGTACTACGGCTCCTACAAGGCGCCGCGCGAGCTGTTGTGGATGCTCGGCGTGGTCATCGTCCTGCTGATGATGGCGACCGCATTCATGGGCTACGTGCTGCCATGGGGCCAGATGAGCTTCTGGGGCGCGACCGTTATCACCAACCTGTTCTCGGCGATTCCCGGTGTCGGCAAGGACATCGTGACTTGGCTATGGGGTGGTTTCGCCGTCGGCAATCCGACGCTCAACCGCTTCTTCGCGCTCCATTATCTGCTGCCGTTTGTGATTCTCGGCGTGGTGATTCTCCACATCCTGGCGCTGCACCAGCACGGCTCGAACAATCCGCTCGGCATCGACCGCAAAGGCCCGCAGGACAGCGTGCCGTTCCATCCCTATTACACCTACAAGGACATGTTCGGCCTGAGCGTGTTCCTGATCGTCTTTGCGATCGTCGTGTTCTATTTCCCGAATCTGCTGGCCGAACCGCAGAACTACATCCCGGCCAATCCGATGCAGACGCCGCCTGAGATTGTGCCGGATTGGTATCTGCTGCCGTTCTACGCCATCCTGCGCTCGATCCCGAGCAAGCTGCTCGGTGTCTGTGCGCTCTTCGGCGCGATCTTCATCCTGTTCCTCGTGCCTTGGCTCGACACCTCGAAGGTGCGCAGCGCCTATTTTCGGCCCGTCTACAAATGGGTGTTCTGGCTGCTCGTGATCGACGCCTTCGTGCTCGGCGATGTCGGCGCGCATCGACCGGAAGGTTGGTGGATCGTTATCGGTCGCATCGGCACGTTCTATTACTTCTTCCACTTCATCGTGCTGATGCCGTTTATCGGTTGGTTCGAACGGCCGTTGCCGCTGCCGCCGAGCATCGCCGAGGCCGTCTTGAAGAAACGCGGCGGGGCGCCCGCGGGCGCCGCCGCGACGCGGGCCAAGCCATGAAGCCACGTCTCGTGTTTCCGGCGCTGCTCGCGGGTGCAGCGGTCGCCGTGGCGATGTTGGCACAACCGGCTCAGCCGGCCCGCGCACAGGCCGAAGAAACGACGCCGACGCTGCCCAACGTGTCGTGGTCGTTCCAAGGGCCGTTCGGCACTTTCGATCGCGCCGCCTTGCAGCGGGGCTTCCAGATCTACAGTCAGGTTTGCTCGGCCTGTCATTCGATGGATCTGCTGACCTACGACGATCTCGCCGGACCCGAGGGCCTCGGCTACACCGAGGAACAGGTGAAGGCGATTGCGGCGCAGAAACAGGTCGCCGATATCGACAAGAACGGCCAGCCGATCCAGCGTCCGGCGCGGCCGTCGGATCATTTCGTTGCGCCGTTCGCCAATGAAGCCGCCGCCGCCGCCGCTAACTGTGGCAAGGCACCGCCCGATCTGTCGGACATCATCAAGGCGCGGGAAGGCGGTCCGCGTTACGTCTACGGCATCCTCACTGGCTTCGGTGAACCGCCCAAAGGGTTCCAGATGCCGCCGAGCGGCGGCAACTACAATCTCTACTTCCCCGGTCACGTGATCGCGATGCCGCAGCCGCTGCAGGACGATTCGGTGCAGTACGCCGACGGCACCAAGGCGACGCTGCAACAGGAGGCGCACGACGTCGTGACCTTCCTGACCTGGGCCTCGGAACCGACGATGGAACAGCGCAAGCGCACCGGCGCCAAGGTCGTGCTGTTCTTGCTGGCGATGACCGGGGTGCTCTACGGCGCCAAGCGCCGCGTCTGGTCCGACGTCGAGCACTGATTCCGGTTGTCGCCGCGCCGCCGGACTGTTTGACTGCGCTCCGGATTTCGGGGGAGTTGCGATGACCGGGCGCGTCATCGGCATCATCGGCGGCAGCGGCCTTTACCAGATCGAGGGCATGACCGGCGTCGCCTGGCGCCGGCTCAAATCGCCCTTCGGCCAGCCATCCGACGCGTTGTGCTTCGGCCGGCTCGACGATATCGAGCTTGTCTTCCTGCCGCGGCATGGCCGCGGGCATCCGATTCCGCCGGACGAGATCAACTACCGCGCCAATATCGACGTACTGAAGCGCGCCGGCGTGACTGATTTGATCTCGCTGTCGGCGGCCGGTTCGTTCCGGGAAAACCTGCCGCCCGGCACTTTCGTCCTCGCCGATCAATTCATCGATCGCACCCACGGCCGCAACAGCAGCTTTTTCGGCACCGGCTGCGTCGCACATATCTCGATGGCGCATCCGGTGTGCGGCCGGCTCGGCGGGCATCTGTCTGATGCACGAAAGGCGGCGAAAATTGCCCTCGTCCGCGGCGGCACCTACCTGGTGATGCAAGGCCCTCAGTTCTCGACCCTGGCTGAAAGCCGACTTTATCGCCAATGGGGCTGCGACGTCATCGGCATGACCAACCTGCCGGAGGCCAAGCTCGCCCGCGAAGCCGAGATTTGCTACGCCACCGTGGCGATGGTGACCGATTTCGATTGCTGGCATCCGGACCACGATCACGTCACGGTCGACATGATCGTCGCCACGCTGCTCGCCAACGCCGACAGGGCCAAAGCGCTGGTGAAGGCGGTGGTGCCGCTGATCGCGCGTGACGGTGCGGGCTGTCCGCAGGGCTGCGACCACGCTCTCGACAACGCACTGATCACCGCGCCGGAGAAGCGCGATCCCAAGCTGCTGAAGAAGCTCGATGCCGTCGCCGGCCGCATCCTGCGTTCGGCAGGCAAGGGCAAGAAACGCAAGGCGTGAACCGATGAAAGTCGCGGGCCAGCCGATGCGCAGCATCTGGCTCGAAGCCGACGGCGCCGGCGTCGGCATCATCGATCAGACCCGGTTACCGTTCGAACTACGCACCGTGCGACTCATTACCGTTGACGAGGCGGCACATGCGATCCGCGCCATGCTGGTGCGCGGGGCGCCGCTCATTGGTGCGACGGCGGCCTACGGCATGGCACTCGCCATGCGCGCCGATCCGAGCGATGCGGCAATCGCGCGGGCGGCCGACATGCTGCTGGCGACGCGGCCAACTGCGGTCAATCTGCGTTGGGCGGTTGAAGATCTGCGCATGCTCTTGCAGCAATTGCCGGCCGAACGCCGCGCCACGGCTGCCTATCGCCGCGCCGGCGAGATCGCCGAGGCCGACGTTGCCATGAACCGCGCCATCGCCGGTCACGGCCTGCCGCTGATCCGCCAGGCGCTGGCGCGCAAAGGCGGCAAGACGCCGGTCGAGATCCTCACTCATTGCAACGCTGGCTGGCTCGCCACTGTCGATTGGGGCACCGCGCTGGCACCGATCTATTTGGCGCACGACGAGGGCGTGAAGCTGCACGTCTGGGTGGACGAAACCCGGCCACGCAACCAAGGCGCGCGCCTCACGGCCTGGGAACTCGGCCAGCATGGCGTGCCGCATACCGTGATCGCCGATAACGCCGGCGGCCATCTGATGCAGCACGGCAAGGTCGATTTGTGCATAGTCGGCACCGATCGCACGACCGCGACCGGCGACGTCGCCAACAAGATCGGCACCTATCTCAAGGCGCTGGCGGCGCACGACAATGGCGTGCCGTTTTACGTCGCACTGCCATCGCCGACGATCGATTGGACGCTGACCGACGGAAGCGCGATTCCGATCGAGGAGCGCAACACCGACGAGGTCGCCGAAATTTCCGGCCGGCTCGGCTCGGGCGAGGTGACGCGGGTGCGGATCATTCCCGACGGTAGCCCGGCCGCCAACTATGCGTTCGACGTCACGCCGGCGAAATACATCACCGCGCTCATCACCGAGCGCGGCGTCTGCAAGGC
>JBAVMB010000543.1:0-9522 GCA_049689615.1 Allostellaceae bacterium | reverse complement strand
ATCTGCCCGTCGGTCTCGATCCAGTACATCGGCTTAATCCCGAGGCGGTCGCGCACAAGATAGAGCGCGCGTTCCTTCCGGTCCCAAATCGCCAGCGCAAACATACCGATGAGGCGTTTGATCGTGGCTTCAACGCCCCAGACGGCAAAGCCTTCGACGATCACTTCCGTGTCGCAATGGCCGCGAAACTTGCGGCCGGCGGCTTCAAGCTCGGGCTTAAGCGCGTCGGCGTTATAAACTTCGCCGTTGTACGAGACGACGAAGCGACCGCAGGACGACACCATCGGCTGCGCGCCGGCGGGCGACAGGTCGATGATCGACAGCCGGCGATGGCCGAGCGCAATGCCGGCGGGGGCGTCGACCCAGACGTCGCCGGCATCGGGTCCGCGATGCAGCAGCGCGTCGCCCATGGCACGGCCCTGCGCCGTCAGCGCTTCGGGCGTACGCCGCGCACGAAAATCGAACAGGCCGGCGACGCCACACATCAGGCGGCCGGGAGCAGGTGAGGGAATTGCATCGCGGCGGAGTGTGCCGAGGCAAGGTGCCGCCGTCGAGAGGGCTTTCGACTCGCGTTACTGCCTGGCTGAGGTTGCTTTATCCGGCGCGGGCCGTTACATGAAGCGGCGCGTCCCCATCGTCTAGAGGCCCAGGACATCGCCCTTTCACGGCGGTAACGCGGGTTCGAATCCCGCTGGGGACGCCAATTCGGAACAAAACTGGGCACGACTGCCGTACCGTCATTCAGCGAGCGGTAGAGCGTGTCTCTCCATCCAAATATCCGCACTTCGCCGTCATCGACCTCTACGCGCACGCCGCCTTGAGCTAACCGGCAAAAACAATGACGCGGAACCCGTTAACAACTCCATTCCGTGCGATATGCCGATGCTATAGTCGGCGAATGAATGCGACGGTTCTCGCTGGCGCGGCGGCGGGGCTGGCGCTGGCGTTCGGCGTGCCGGCTGCGCACGCGGCGCCGCTTACACTCGTCGTCGACAATGTCTGCAGCGCCAAGGGCGAGATCGACCTGACGGTCTTTGTCGCTGACAATTGGCTTTCGGACCGGGCCGAGGGCCGCGACCGCCAGCTGCCGGCGCAAGCCGGATCGGTGACCTTCCACTTCGACCTGCCGCCCGGCACTTATGCCGCCGCCACCTTTCACGACGCCAACGGCAACGGCAAATTCGACAAGAACCTCCTCGGCTGGCCGCTCGAAGGCTTCGGCTTCTCGAATGATGCCCACGTCAGCTTCTTCCGTCCGCCGAGCTTTGCCGCCGCGAGCTTCACGCTGCCGCCCGAAGGCGCGACCCAGACGCTCCATCTCGATTATTGGAGCAAATGTTGAGGCGCGCGGCTGCATCTGACCGCCCAACGTGACTAATCCTGCCGGCTACGAGAGCCTCGGCGTGCTATCCGGGTGAACAAACTCGAGCGCGGCGATAGCAAAAAGGCGAAACCTCAAATCGTTGGTCACGAAGGTCAAGGAGCGCATCGACGCCAGCAAAAATCCGGCGGCGGACAATCCGCCTTGGGTAAAGCAAGTTGCGGTGCTGACGGGCGTGTTGGCGGCGATATCCGGATTACCGCATCGCGCCCTAGCGCTCAGCGCAGGAAGTGCGGCCATAATCCGGTCACACCGACGATAATCAGATAGATCGCGACGATGTAGTTGAGCAGGCGCGGCACCAACAAGATCAAAATGCCGCAAATCAGTGCAACCAGCGGCGTGATCAAAACAACGTTCAATGCCATGCGAATAGCTCCATGATTTTGGCAAGGGCAGCCTGAAAATCGATCTCGGCGAGTCAAAAGCCGCGTTCAGCGGTGCGGTTCCACAGGTCACTGGCGGCGCATCTTGATTACGCGGTCCGGCAGCGCCACAGTTAAAGGGCGGCCCCGTCGCGATGGTGCCCCATGGTCAAGCGGCTGCTGCTGGTCGTTTTGCTGACCGTTTCGGCGCACACGGCCGACGCGCAAATCCAAATGCGCCTGTTTCAGCAGCAGGCGGTTTGGCGTCTGCAACAACAGGAGCGGCAAGCGCTCGCGGCACAGCAGGACCGCCGGCAGCAGGCGCTACGCGCGCAGTACGATCTGTTGCGGCTGCAAGACCTGAAGGCACGCCGGGAAACGCTGGTCCAACAGGAACCGCCGCAGGGCCGATTGCGCGACCTGCAGCAGAACCAACAGTTTCAAATCCAACAGCAGCAACAGCAGCTACAACAGACGCAGCAACTTCAACAGCAACTGTTGCTGCAACAACATCTGCAGCAGCAGCAACCGCCCGATCCGCCGCCTAACCAATCGCCGAACCCCGGACGCTAGCGCGAACGCATTGGCGTTACGTGTGGTTTGTGCCAGAACTGCCGGCCCAGAGTGTCCTCGCCAGCAGGAGCGCTGCCAACCATGGCCAACGCCAAAACTCACAAGATCGCGGTCATCGAAGGCGACGGCATCGGCCACGAGGTCGTACCCGAAGGCATCCGCGTCCTCGAAAAAGCCGCGCGCAAGTTTGGCTTCGCGCTGCAGTTCAAGCGCTTCGACTGGTCGTGCGAAAAATTCGCCAAGACCGGCCGCATGATGCCGGCGGATGGGCTCGACCAGCTACGCAAGTTCGACGCGATCTATCTCGGCGCAGTGGGATTTCCCGGCGTGCCAGATCACGTCTCGCTGTGGGGCCTGCTGATTCCAATCCGCCGCAGTTTTCTGCAATACGTCAACATGCGGCCGGTGCGCCTGCTCAAGGGACTCGAAAGTCCGCTCAAGGGTCGCGTGCCCAAGGACATCGACATGATCGTCATCCGCGAAAACGTCGAGGGTGAGTATTCCGAAATCGGCGGCCGGCTTTACGCCGGCATGGACGAGGAGGCGGCGTTCCAGCAGGCGGTGTTCACCCGTAAGGGCTGCGATCGAATCATGCGCTACGCTTTCGAGCTGGCGAAGAAACGGCCGAAAAAGCACGTCACCTCTGCCACTAAATCGAACGGCATCAGCATCTCGATGCCGTATTGGGACGAGCGCTTCGCGGCGATGAAAAAGCACTATCCCGGCGTGAAGGCCGATCAATTCCTGATCGACATCTTCTGCGCCCACATGGTGCGCCATCCCGATTGGTTCGACGTCATCGTCGCGAGCAATCTGTTCGGCGACATCCTGTCGGATTTGGCGCCGGCGGTGGCGGCCGGTATCGGGATTGCGCCCGGCGCCAACATCAATCCCGAAAAAGACTATCCGTCGATGTTCGAGCCAGTGCACGGCTCGGCGCCCGACATTGCCGGCAAGAGCATCGCCAATCCGATCGGTCAGATCTGGTCCGGCGCGATGATGCTCGACCATCTGGGCCATCCGCAAGCCGGTGCTGCCATCGTCAAGGCGATCGAGACGGTGATTGCCGACACCAAGCTGCGGACGCCCGACCTCGGTGGCAAGACGAAAACGACCGAAATGGGCAAGGCGATTGCCGACGCGCTATGAGGCGGCGAGGGACCTCAAGCCAGTGCCGGGGATAGGCTGACCGGGTGAGCGCGCTCTCGGTCTCGCCGCCAGCCACCGCCCGCCTGTCGTCCATGGCGCTCGCTGCCGGCGGCATCGGCAATCTGCTCGAGTGGTACGATTTCGGTCTCTACGGCTATTTGGCGCCAGTGCTCGGCCGGCTGTTCTTTCCGTCGCATGATGCGATGGCCTCGCTGATCGGCGCTTATGCCGGCTTCGCCGTTGGCTTTGCCATGCGGCCGATCGGCGGCGCCGTCCTCGGCCATCTTGGCGACCGGTTCGGCCGGCGTTTCGTGCTGCTGCTGTCGGTGGCGCTGATGGGCGTTGGCACGACCGCTATCGCGTTGCTGCCGACCTATGCCGCCGCCGGAATCGCCGCGCCGCTGCTGTTGCTTCTGGTGCGGTTGTTCCAGGGCTTTTCGGTCGGCGGCGAATACACCGGCTCGGTCGCCTATCTGATCGAAAGTGCGCCGGCGAATCGCCGCGGCTTTGCCGGCAGCATGGCCAATATCGGCTCGACTGCCGGCGTGCTGCTCGCTGCCGCTGTCGCCACGGTTACGATCAGCTTTGCCAGCGACGCGCAACTCACGGCGTGGGCCTGGCGACTGCCGTTTGCGCTTGGCGGCGTGCTGGCGACGAGCGCGCTGTTGTTGCGCCGCAGTCTGCGTGACGCCGGCACGCGGTCGGTCCATCGGCGCGAATCACCGTTGCGACGGGCAGTGACGCACGACGGGCGGCTGATGGCAGTAGCCGTCTTGTTCACTTCGGGTTACGGCATCGTCAACTATCTGACGATGGTGTTTTTCCCGGTCTACGCCGGCACATTCGGCAATGTGTCGGAGGCGCATGCCCTGCAGGCGACGACGCTGGCGCAGGCTCTGGCGCTCGCGATCGTGCCGCTGGCCGGCATCGCCAATGATTCCGTCGTGCGGCGGCGCACGTTGTTGATCGTCGCGTTCAGCGCCGAATTCGCCGCCGCGTTGGCGGCGTTCCTGCTAGCGCGCGACGGCGGCATCGCCGGCTTCGCCGCAGCTCAGATCACCTTTGGTGCACTTCTGGCATTGGTGATGGGAACCGATCCGGCGATGCTCGCGGAACAGTTTCCGCGCGAATATCGCATGAGCGCCTATTCGGTGGCGTTCAATCTCGGCCTCGGCATTGCTGGCGGGACTGCACCGGCCGTCGCCACCGCGCTGATCGCAGTCAGCGGATTTACGCTGGCGCCGGCGCTTTACCTGATGGCGGCGGCCGGCGCCGCGGTGGCGGGCGCTTGGCTGATGACCGACCGCAGCCGCGACCCGCTGCTCTGAGCCGGTCGTCCGCAACGCCCTAGGTAGAGTCCCTTAGGCACAATCCCGAATTTCCGCGGTCCCGGCCAACCCGTAAAACCAAGCCATCGCTCAACCTTTTTCGTGCGATGGGAGAGGGATGCATGTTCATTAAATCGGACGATCTGCGGCGGTCGGTGTGGGAGATTGATCACCTTCTTCACACCCTGCGCGCCAATTCGGTTGGCGACATCATCGATCTCGACGAAATCGATGTGCTCGAATGCAGCCGGCGCACAATCGTCACCATGCTCGAAGCGCGCCGCCAGCAAAATTCCAAACCGATCGTCCATTTGAAGGCTTGGCGTGACGGTAATCTTGCCGATCTGCCGATGACCGCGGACCGGGTTGCGGTTTTGTCTCAGGCCACGCACCCACAGCCCGGGCGACCGCGCCTTCACTGCGTTTCCTGATATCGGACGGTCCATCGGACGCAGCTCGGCCAACTCATCCGCGTTTGGTGATCGCCCAAAAAATAGCCCCGCCCCCGGGGGAGCGAGGGGCGGGGCCGGCACTTCACCGTTCCACGTCAGCGAATGTGGACCGGGAAGACGAAATCGATCGAAGGCGGCGCGGCGTAAACCGGGGCGGGCGCCGCATAGGCGTAAGGGTAGTAGGCGTAGGGTTGGGCGTAGCCGTAGCCATAGACCGGTCGGCGACCCCAATCGTCGTCGTCGCCACGCCACGCGTGCTCGTGGCCGCCCCAGCCGCCATGGCCGTGCCAATCGTCGTCCGCCAGCGCCGGGCTGGCGATCGCGCCGGCGGTCACTGCGGCGACCGCTCCGGCCATCAACAATGCGCGTAGGCTGCAGGTGAATTTCGTGGTCTGCATGGTGGCTCCTCCTGTTTTGCTCTGCGAGCCGTGACCGTCCCCAATGGACGGTCTCCATGTGAGGTAATAAGCGTGCTTATCATTATCCATCCCCGTGACAAAAAGATCATTTATGTCAAGATCGTGGCAGGTGCTCTTAATCTGGGTCAGCCATGATTCCGACGGTGTCCGCGCGCTTCCACCACCGAACCACGCTCTGCAATAGTGGCCGCCATGCGTGACAACGGAACCGCCGCGGGCGGCTTTGCCGAAACCTACCGCGGCGATGTCGATTCCTGGGAATGCGACGCCTTCGGCCACATGAACATCGCCTTCTATGCCGAGCGCTTCGGCGACGCCGCGGCCAGTTTACTATTCCGGCTGGCGCCGACGCGCCATTTTCGGACCGTCAGCCTCTTGGTGCGCTACCGCCAAGAGTTGCGGGCGGGCGAGGCAATTGCCATCCGCAGTGCGGTCCTCGGTATCGGCGAAGGCGCCAAACGCGAACGCCAAGTGCGGCTGAAACACGAGTTGATGATGGGTGAGGGCGCTGTCGCATCGGAAGCCGAGCACGTCCTGGCACCGCGCGACGCCAAAATGCGCTCAGGTTTGAAGGCGACGCTCACAGCGGCAGCAATCGCGTCGAACGCCGCGCCCTTCACACCGGTGAAGCTGCCGGCGGCGCACGGCACGCTGCCGAGTCTGCGTGATCGGGTGAAAAGCTGGGAGCTTGACGAAACCGGCCGGCTGTCGCTGTTCGGGCATATGCGACGTTTCTCGACCGCGGTATCGCATCTGATGAATGCCGTCGGCATGAACAGCGCATATATCGGGCGCGAGCGCTGCGGCTTTGCGACCTTTGAATCCCGGCTCGCCTTGGCGCCGTGGCAGCCGGGCGTTGGCGCCGAGATTGCCGCCACCAGTGGGTTTCTGACAGTCGGCCGCTCGTCGGTGACCACGGTTCACGATCTTGTTGAGGTCAAAGGCGGTGACCGCATCGCACGTCTCTATCTGGCTGGCGTGCATTTCGATCTCGAGCGGCGCCGATCGGCGCCGATGCCCGAGAGCATGCGCGAGAAGGCGGCGGCTCTGATCGTGCAGACCTGATTTGGTGTGCACGGCGGCTTCCTTTCGCCTCTGGCTTCCATTATTGATGCGCGCCATGATGATTCGTCTTGCCGCAATCGCCATCGCGGTTCTCGTCGGTACCGGCGCCGTTTCCGCGCAACAATCCGCACAGCCCGATTTCCATACGTTCATACAAGAGGTGCGGCGCGATGCGATCAGCCAGGGCATCACGCCGGCGACACTCGATCGCGCCTTCGCCAACGTCGCCTATGTGCCGCATGTCATCGAGCTCGACCGCCAGCAGCCCGAGAGCACGCTCAGCTTCGAGGACTATATCGACCGCGTGGTATCGCCGACGCGCCGCGAGCGCGGCCGTGAGCAGCTCGACGAGAACCGCGCGCTACTCGACGCGGTGAGCCGGAAATACGGCGTCGCGCCGCGCTTCATTGTCGCGCTGTGGGGCATCGAAAGCGATTACGGGCGTATCACCGGCAGTTTTTCCGAAATCGACGCGCTGGCGACGCTGGCCTACGACGGCCGGCGCAGCGCATTCTTCCGCAAGGAGCTCGTCAACGCGCTGATCGTCGTCCAGCGCATGCACGTCGATCCGCGCGCCATGACCGGCTCGTGGGCCGGCGCGATGGGCCAGAGCCAGTTCATGCCGTCGAGCTTTCTCAACTACGCCGTGAGCTGGCGCGGCAACGCGCCGCCGGACATTTGGACCAACAAAGCCGACGTCTTCGCCTCGATCGCCAACTATCTGGCGCATGTCGGCTGGCGGCCGGATGAAAATTGGGGCATCGCGGTCAAAACACCCGCTGGACTCGATCAAAGCCTGATCGGCCTTGGACAGCGCCGGCCGCTGTCGAATTGGTCCGCGCTCGGCTTGCAGCAGGCGAATGGCGGCGCGCTGCAGGATTCGCCGGCGACCGCGTCGCTCATCGAACCCGGCGGCGAGTCGGGCCCGGCATTTCTGGTGTTCGACAATTTCCGCGTCATTCTCCGCTGGAACAACTCGTCGTACTTCGCGACGGCGGTTGGCTATCTTGCGGACGCAGTGGATTGACAATATTCTTCCGCGCCGGTGGGGACATCGCGAACCGATAAAATTATAGGCTTGGCCCGGGCGAGCTTGCTCCTCGGCGCAATGGCGCTCGTCTTGACCGGCTGCGGCAGTCGCGGCGGCGGCGGCGGCGCAAGCAGCAACGTCGCCGCACCCAACGCCAACGGCTATTACAAAGTCGGCCAGCCGTATCAGATCGACGGCAAATGGTATTACCCGGGCATCAACTGGTCATACAACGAGACCGGCATCGCCTCGTGGTACGGACCGGACTTTGACGGCAAATACACGGCCAACGGCGAGCGCTATGACATGAATGCGCTGACCGCGGCGCATCGCACCCTGCCGATGCCGAGCATCGTCGAGGTGACCAATCTTGACACCGGCCGATCGATTCAACTGCGCGTTAATGATCGCGGACCGTATGCCCGCGACCGCATCCTCGACGTATCACGGCGCGCCGCACAGCTGCTTGGATTCGAGAATGGCGGCACTGCGCATGTGCGCGTTCAGTTGCTGCAGCAGCAGACCCTGCAGGCACAGCTGCTGGCGCAACGCAACGGCGGCCCGGATGTCGAGGCGCCAACGCAGCTTGCGGCGGCCGATCCGATCGCAAAGGTGAATGCGCAGCCGCTGGCGGCGCCCGCCGGCGCCGTACCACCACCGTCTGCTGATGCGTCCGCAGTGTCGCCGCAACCCGCGCCAGCGCCGCGCGCGGCGACACCGCATCTCGCACTGGTGAGTCCGGCAGAGGCGGGAACATCTAAGACACCTTCGATCAGGCCGGTGCCGGCGAACTCCAAGATGTATATCCAGGCTGGCGCCTTCAGCCGCCGCGAAAACGCCGAGACTCTGAAAGCCAAGCTGGCGCAGTTCGGCCCCGTGAATATCGACACTGCGCGGGTCAACGGCGCCAACATCTATCGCGTGCGTATCGGCCCGATCGCGACGACCCGCGAAGCCGATCGCCTGTTGGACGATGTCGTCAACAGCGGGGTGCCGGAAGCCCGTCTCGCATTCGACTGGTAGCCGGCAGGGCCGACGCGGCGCTTTATTCAGCGCAAGCGAACGTGGATTTCGCCACATTTCCGGTTATGCTGTGCGCGATTCCGCTGGTTGAACCGTCCGTGAGCTCCCCATGAGTCCGATACGTTTTTCCGCCGTGACCGCCGCGCTGTGCTTGGCGATATGGCTGCCGGCTGCACACGCCGCGATGCCGACGATCGACACCACCGCCCGCGACGCCTACGTCATCGACTTCAACACCGGTGCGGTGCTGCTCGACAAGAACGGCGACGCCCGCATTCCGCCGGCGTCGATGAGCAAGCTGATGACCGAGTACATCGTCTTCTCGTACCTGAAGCAGGGACGGGCGACGCTCAACGACATGCTGCCAGTCAGCGAGAAGGCGTGGCGTACGCAGGGTTCGAAGATGTTCGTGCCGCTCGGCGGCAAAGTCCGGCTCGAGGATCTGCTGCAAGGCATGATCGTCCAGTCCGGCAACGACGCCTGCATCGTGCTGGCTGAAGGTCTCGCCGGCAGCACCGACGCATTCGTTAAGCTGATGAACGACAAGGCGAAGGAACTCGGCATGACCGGTAGCCACTTCGCCGACGTCGACGGCTTGCCTGATCCCGACGAATACATGACCGCGCACGATCTTGCGATCCTGGCGCGCCATCTGATCACCGACTTTCCCGAATACTACCACTACGATTCCCAGAAGGAATTCACCTTCAACGGTATCAAGCAGGGCAATCGCAATC